>DATHIE010000684.1:0-5744 GCA_035316905.1 Chryseolinea sp.
AAAGCTTTGCGGCCTTTGTCGCCCCAGGTGTCACATTTGAACTCGAAGGGGAAGCAAATGACTATTTTGGAAAGGGCTTGTCTGGTGGAACACTGATCGTTTACCCTGATAAAGAAGCTTCATTCAAACCAGAGGATAACATCATCATTGGCAATGTTGCCTTCTATGGTGCGACGTCGGGCGAAGCTTACATTCGTGGCCAGGCCGGAGAGCGGTTCTGCGTTCGAAACTCTGGCGTCAACGCTGTTGTTGAAGGAGTTGGAGATCATGCTTGCGAATACATGACCGGAGGACGGGTGGTGATACTCGGCAAGACGGGGCGGAACTTCGCCGCCGGCATGAGCGGAGGAATCGCGTACGTCTTCGATCCTGAGCATTCTCTTGAAAGACTGTGCAACAAAGATATGGTGGATGTTGAGGCCCTGGAAACAGAGGATAAGGCCGAAATAAAAGCAATGATCGAGAAGCACTTTAAATATACTGGCAGCGATCCCGCCGAATGGATTTTAGGAAAGTGGGATGAGGCATCTGAATTGTTCGTAAAAGTGATGCCTAAGGATTACAAGGCTGTACTTCAGAAAGCTAAGGCCGCCAAAAGCGCTGTAAAGGCTAAAGCCGTAATTGTAAAATAGTTGTGAAAAGGAATTAATAAAGAATGGGACAGATAGATGGATTTATGAAGTTTGATCGCGAGATGCCGAAGTCGCGCGATACAAAAGAACGTATTAAGGACAACAACGAAGTATATACGCCCCTTGACAAAGAGAAGGTGAAGCAACAGGCATCGCGTTGTATGGATTGTGGAGTACCTTTTTGCCACCATGGTTGTCCTCTGGGAAATAACATACCAGATTTTAATGATGCGGTTTATTCGGGTAAATGGGGAGATGCGATAAAGATCCTTACAAGCACAAACAATTTTCCAGAGTTTACTGGGAGAATTTGCCCTGCACCTTGTGAGGCAAGTTGCGTGCTTAGCATCAACAACAAGCCAGTCACAATTGAATACATTGAAAAGACCATAGCTGAACAGGCTTTCGAAAAGGGATACATCAAAGCTAATCCCCCAAAAACCCGGACTGGCAAACGTATAGCAGTCGTTGGCTCCGGACCTGCGGGACTAGCCGCCGCCGCCCAATTAAACAAGGCCGGCCATTGGGTTACTGTGTTCGAGCGAAGCGACAGGATTGGTGGCCTTTTGCGTTACGGTATTCCGGATTTCAAACTTGAGAAGCATGTCGTCGACCGGAGAATAAAACTGATGGAGCAGGAAGGAATTATTTTCCGAACCAATGCCGACGTTGGCGTGAATATAAGTGCCAAACATTTGAAGGATGAGTTTGATGCTGTTATCATGTGTGGCGGTGCATCAGCTCCGAGAGACCTACCGATTCCTGGAAGACAATTGAAAGGAGTTCATTATGCCATGGATTTCTTACCTCAACAGAATAAGCGAGTTGCGGGCGATCGTATTTTCTCCGGCGAAATCCTCGCCACGGATAAAAATGTTTTGGTTATCGGTGGGGGTGATACGGGTTCTGACTGCGTGGGTACCTCAAACCGGCAGATGGCAAAATCTGTAACTCAAATTGAATTGTTGTCCAAACCTCCGCTTAACAGAAATGACGATAACCCGTGGCCGCTTTGGCCAATGATCCTCATGACTTCGTCTTCGCATGAAGAAGGTGTGAATCGGCAGTGGTCAATTCTTACCAAGGAGTTCGTGGGCGATAATACGGGCCGACTGACTGGCCTCAAGATTGTCGAAATCAAATGGGGTGTCAACGAAAAAGGGAAGATGGGCTTCGAAGAAATACCCGGATCAGAGCGGGTGCTTCAATGTGAACTGGCACTGCTCGCTATCGGGTTCGTCGGCGCTGAGAAGGGTGGAATGGTCGAAGAACTGAAGCTTGAGCTGGATGACCGCGGAAATATCAAGACGCAGAATTATATGACGACGCAGGAGGGAATTTTTGCGGCAGGTGATGTCAGGAGAGGACAATCTCTCGTGGTGTGGGCAATTTCAGAAGGACGGGAAGCGGCCCGCGCGATTGACATGTGGCTGATGGGAAGTTCGACACTCGAGGCAAAGGATGAATCGTTTGTTCATCTGCCAGAAGAAGCATAATTGGATGATCAATATCTTTTCAAAACCTTTCCCTCTTCAAAGAAAGGTTTTTTTTATTTAAGCTAACTGTCATCTTCTTAGCGTAACGGTGGTCAATTAATTTCTTCAACCAAGAATTACTTTCTAATTTTGAGGAATTAAATCATTACGATGTCAACAAAGGTGATAAAAGTGGGTGCAGTACAGATGTCGTGTACAAAAAATCCCCTCGAGAATTTGAACAAAGCGATAGAAAGAATACGCGATGCAGCAGCGAAGGGAGCACAGATTGTTTGCCTCCAGGAACTGTTTACTTCTTTATATTTCTGCGATGTCGAGGATTACGAACATTTCAAACTCGCGGAGCCAATACCTGGACCGTCGACTGAAAGATTGTCCCGCATCGCCAAAGAGTTGGGCGTGGTGATAATTGCGTCGCTGTTTGAGAAAAGAACGGAAGGCATCTATCACAATACAACCGCGGTCCTGGATGCGGATGGTGCATACCTTGGCAAGTATCGGAAGATGCACATTCCCGACGATCCTTCATATTATGAAAAATTCTACTTTACTCCGGGTGACCTTGGATACAAGACCTTTAAGACAAAATTTGCGACCATCGGGGTGTTGATTTGTTGGGATCAGTGGTATCCGGAAGGAGCGCGGATCACATCGTTGATGGGGGCCGAAATCCTGTTCTATCCTACAGCAATTGGCTGGGCGACATCACAGGACGAACTGACGAATTCGGAACAATTTAACGCGTGGCAAACGATCCAGCGTAGCCATGCAGTTGCTAATGGGATTCATGTAGTAAGTGTAAACAGAGTTGGATTCGAACAGAATGGCGCCATGAAATTTTGGGGAGGGTCCTTCGTATCGAATCCCTTTGGACGAATACTTTATCAGGCTCCTCACGACAAAGAAGAAGTTCATGTGCAGGAGATTGATCTGAAACTCACGGACCGATACAGAACACATTGGCCATTTATGAGAGATAGACGAATTGATTCATACGAACCAATCACCAAACGATTTATTGACTAAGAAGTATAATGTGTGAATGTTGTTGAAAGAGAATCAGTAAAACTGAAAAAGAATATGTTGAAAATTGTATTAGGGGAGATTGACCTAATGCTGTTCAAAAACCCCCATGAACGAATCAATGACAAATAAGAATTTTCCGGACTTCCACACCATTGGACTTCCTGACTCCAAGACCCCAAAGGAGCTCGGTTATTATTTTCCCGCAGAGTTTGCGCCACACAAGGCGACTTGGCTCAGCTGGCCGCATAAAGAGGCATCATGGCCGGGAAAGATCTCGACAGTTTATCCCATATACTCAGCGTTTGTAAAACTTATTGCAGAAGGGGAAAAAGTCAACATCAATGTGGTGAATGAGGCAATGAAAGAGAAGGCAATGCAACACCTTGACAGGGCGGGCGCAGATCTCAACAATGTTGAATTTTTCATCCATCCTACTAATGATGCGTGGTGTCGTGACCATGGTCCGGCATTTCTGATCAATCCTGATGCTGAACAAAAGAAGATAATCGTTGATTGGGGTTACAACGCCTGGGGTAACAAATATCCCCCTTTCGATCTTGACGATGTTATTCCGACATTGATAGCAAAACACTATAACGTTCCGGTTGTTTATCCCACTATTGTAATGGAAGGAGGATCCGTTGATTTCAACGGCAAAGGCACAGTGTTGACGACAACGTCGTGTCTGCTAAATCCTAACCGTAACCCTGATCTCAGCCAAAGAGAAATCGAAGAATACCTTTACAGCTTTTATGGAGTAACTAACATTCTTTGGTTGGATGATGGCATAGTGGGAGATGACACTGATGGACACATCGACGATCTCACGCGTTTCGTAAATGAAGATACCGTTGTCACGGTAGTCGAGACTGATCGTCAGGATCAAAATTACGTGACACTTCGGGACAATTTGAGAAAGTTGAGTACTCTTCGCCTTGAGAATAAGAAGCAGCTTAACATCGTGGAGATACCCATGCCCGTGGGTGTAGAATATGAAGGTATGCGTCTCCCAGCGTCATACGCGAACTTTTACATCGCCAACAAATACGTGATAGTTCCAACGTTCAGAGACAAGAATGATGACAAAGCGTTGAGCATTCTCCAGGGTTGTTTCCCAGACCGGAAAGTAGTCGGCCTTGACTCAGTAGATATTATATGGGGGTTGGGATCATTCCATTGCCTTAGTCAACAGGAGCCTGCTGTCTAGAATTTATAGGATCCGGCTGGAGTAATACACTGGTCCAGGGATTCGTCAAATCCCATGATATCATCAATTCGATCAACGGGATCAAAGAGACATATTCCGACACGCTTACAGTCAGCCCTTGTAGTGGTAAGGAATCTGTCATAAAAACCTTTTCCATAGCCAACCCGATGTCCTCTTTTGTCGAAGATCAGCATGGGAACCAGTACCATGTCTATCTTTTTAGGATCGGTTAGTTGCCCATTTTGTGGCTCTGGAATGCCCCAATTATTGTTCTTCAAAACAGTCGAGGTTTCAAGGAAAACACTTTCCAACAATTGTGTAGTGTCATTTACACGAGGAAGCGATAAACGAACGTCGTGGTAACGTTCTCTGATCTGTTTCAAGATCATCATTGTGTCAGGCTCCTTATTTTTTTGGATGGGTAGGAAGCTGTGAAGGATTTTTATCACCGTGAGATCGATACTCTTGAAGAATACACGACAAAGCTCATCGTTCAGATCCAGATATTGGGTATCGGATAACGAGTTACGTTTTTGAATATAAACTTTTCGCAGCTCTTCTTTTGTCATCGCGAAGATCGACAGCTTTTAGATTCAACTACTGTAAGATAGAATATGAAAGCGAAAATCAAATGGGTCAAAATTTTCAATGAGATGATGAATGAACTTCGGGTCACGCTGATAAAAGTTCAGGAAATTCTCTGTTCTTTCCTGCAAAGATCCATTGGGAAAAAGGGCATCTTTTACTGCCTCAATCTGGCGAAGTTTATCGGCGTGAAGTCGTTTCTCCGCGCGTAGAAGTTTTCGCTCAATTTTTTCAAGACTATTAAGACTGCGTTTCTCCTCCGCACCTACGAATGGTGACAATGTGGAGTCGATCGATTTTGCCCGTTCTCGCAGCAACTCAAATAATTTGGTGAGGTCCGTTCGTTCCTGACCGACCGTAAGATTCCGGGGTGAATTTTTCAGTACCCAGTGATTGAATAGGTAATTTTTTTCTTCAAAGATTTCCGTAAAATCCAAACCAGTCTTAGCCAGCTTTCTGCCCACTTCATGGTCGACAATCATCCCAAAGTTCCGCGGCATAATCATTGGAAACGGGACGGAGAACTGATCGAAGACTGCTTTTAGTTGAAGCCAATAAATGACCTCTGCCGGCCCGCCTACATACGCGAGGTTGGGAAGGATCATCTCCTGATACAATGGACGAAGGATCACATTCGGGCTAAACCTTTCTGGCTCTTCAGCTATTAGCTTTTCAATTTCTGCCTCTGAGAACGAAAGGTCAGAGTCCAGAATGTTGTACTTTCCATCAGTTTTTTCAATCCGGCTTCTTAATCCATTGGTTAGATAAAAGAAGTTTATGTCACGACAAAAGATCTGG
>DATHIE010000685.1:0-9519 GCA_035316905.1 Chryseolinea sp.
GGCTTCAAGGCTTTGCTTATCATATTGACTTAAGCTGGGTCATATTTCCGCTGGCGGGAATAGTTGCTATGGCAATCGGACTAATTACCGTAAGCGTTGAATGCCTGAAAGCATCATTGACGAATCCTGTTAATTCATTGAGGAGTGAGTGACCGGTATGGTCTGAAATGCAATTTCCCGCAGATGGCGCAGATTGAATCCACGCAGATTTACGCGGAACAGAATCTGTAAAGATCGCCTGTCTTTTGATCTGCGAAGATCAGCGTGTCTTTCAATCTGGGAAGATCAGCCGGAAAAATATCCGGAAAACCTGCGCGTCCGACCGTTGACGCACCGCCTTCAACAATGTATTTTAGAATCATGGAAGAGAATGACATCTCATATATCGTACGTGGGTGTATTTTCAAGGTGTACAATAATCTCGGTCCCGGATTATTGGAATCGACCTATGAAGCTGCACTTGGATTTGAGTTGATGAGCGCCGGACTTCAGGCGAAGGTACAAGTGGCGTTGCCGATGACTTATCAGACTGTCAAAGTAGATGTCGGGTATCGATTGGATGTCGTGGTTGAGGATAAGGTATTCATCGAAATAAAATCGGTGGAGAATTTAATGGATGTACATCACAAGCAAGTTATTACTTACCTGAAGCTTTCCGGGATGAGACTCGGACTTCTTGTAAATTTCAATAGTGCGGATATTTCGAAGAGTATTTTCAGAAAGGTGACGGGACTCTGAAAAAATGCAGTTTCCCGCAGATGGCACAGATTGAATACACGCAGATTTACGCGGAATCCCCCTAAGTCATAACCTAGTGAATTCTGTAATACAATAGCGGTAAAGTGTAAAACTAAACGGCTTTGATCGTTGTATTATTGAGTAGAAAGTAAGGGAAAATGCACTTGCTTGATGCATTAACGTTATGAATACGACCGCAATCGAAACCAAGGAAGCAAAAACAAAAAAAGAGACATTTCCGGTTCTTAAAATGTCGTGTGCAGCGTGCGCCGTTAGCGTTGAGTCTATGTTAAAAGCTACTGCTGGCGTTAAAGACGCTGCCGTAAATTTCGCCAATCAGACTGCCTGGGTTGAATATGAGGAAGGAACGGTCAAGCCGGCTAATCTTCAAAATGCCGTTCGTTCTATAGGCTATGACCTTGTCGTGGATGTTCAACATCGGGAAGAAGTCCAGGAAAAAGCCCAACAACAGCATCTTAATGAAATCAAGAAACGTACACTCTGGTCCTTAATCCTCACATTACCTGTCGTCATCTTAGGAATGTTCTTCATGGATTGGCAGTACGCCAATTATTTTTCACTGCTACTATCGGCTCCGGTTATTTTTTACTTCGGAAGAAGCTTTTTCTTCAATGCATGGAAACAGGCAAGATTTGGTAAAGCCAACATGGATACGCTTGTCGCTCTTTCTACAGGGATAGCGTTCTTCTTCAGCGTGTTCAATACATTCTTTCCAGAGTTTTGGCACTCGCGCGGACTTCATGCGCACGTATATTACGAAGCAGCTGCGGTGGTCATAGCGTTTATCTCATTAGGAAAACTATTGGAAGAGAAAGCAAAGTCTAGTACGTCGTCGGCAATAAAAAAGCTAATGGGCCTTCAGCCTAAAACAATAAAAGTAATTATAAATGGCGGTGAGCAGGAGATCCCAATCTCATCCGTGAAAGTTGGCAACATCGTTCAGGTTCATCCTGGCGAGAAGATCGCTGTAGATGGAATAGTTACGAACGGTTCTTCTTATGTCGATGAAAGCATGATTTCCGGTGAACCAATTGCCGTCGAAAAGGCATCAGGACATAAAGTATTTGCAGGAACGATCAACGAAAAGGGAAGTTTTCGATTTGAGGCAATGAAAGTAGGAGAGGATACGGTGCTCGCTCACATCATCAAGATGGTTCAACAGGCACAAGGTAGCAAGGCGCCGGTGCAAAAACTGGTGGACAAGGTAGCAGGCATATTTGTTCCAGCAGTGATAGCAATTGCAGTCATTACGTTCATTGCCTGGCTGATCCTTGGTGGTGAAAATGCTTTTACGCACGCGTTGCTTACTTCGATAACTGTATTGGTTATCGCGTGTCCTTGTGCGTTGGGACTGGCAACACCAACAGCAATAATGGTGGGTATTGGAAAAGGCGCCGAAAATAATATTCTTATTAAAGATGCGGAGAGTCTCGAGCTTGCGCATAAAGTAGACGTTGTAATCCTTGACAAGACCGGCACGATCACTGAAGGCAAGCCTGTTGTCACTGATCTTGTGTGGTACGCGGAAAGGCAAGAACAGGAGTTGTTAGCAAACATCCTTTATTCGATAGAATCTCGATCAGAACACCCCTTAGCTCAGGCAGTAGCTGCAAAGTTGAAGGAGACACAGGCGCAGCATGTGCACCTTTCTGATTTCTCAAGCCTAACCGGCCGCGGTGCGGAGGCTCAATTCAATAATATCTTATATTCTATTGGCAACCGCAGACTTCTGGATTCACGTAACATTTCCATACCCGCGTCTCTCGACAGAACAGTATCAGCCATGGAAGTGCAAGCGAAGACAGTCGTCTATTTTACGAATGATAAATCCGTGTTGTCCCTGATAGCGATTGCTGATAAGATAAAGGAAACTTCGAAAGAGGCAATAGCGTCGATGAAGCACAGGGGTATCGAAGTGTACATGTTGACGGGAGACAATGAACTAACTGCAAAAGCCGTATCAGAACAAGTTGGTATAACGCATTATAAAGCTCAGCTTATGCCAGACGACAAAGCAACCTTCGTTAAGGCATTACAAGAAAAGGGTAGGATAGTGGCTATGGTGGGTGACGGAATAAATGATTCTCATGCATTGGCTCAGGCGGATGTAAGTATTGCGATGGGCAAAGGTTCGGACATTGCAATGGATGTTGCAAAAATGACATTAATCACGTCTGACCTCCGTTCGGTTCCAAAAGCGCTGAACCTCTCCTCCAATATCGTGAGGGGTATACGTCAGAATCTTTTCTGGGCATTTATCTACAATCTCATAGGTATTCCGTTGGCAGCTGGTTTGTTATATCCCGTGAATGGATTTCTTCTCAATCCGATGATAGCGGGTGCAGCTATGGCATTGAGTTCAGTAAGTGTAGTGAGCAACAGCCTTCGATTGAAATTAAAGAGAATATAGATATGAACTGTTCTTTTCGTTCTCCTTTAGTGCTGTCCTCCAGAGCGTTTGCTTCGCTATCAAGCGCCTGGGATAATGGTATGGGTTTTGCGAATTGTATTATTACCTATGATCGTTCACGCGAAGGATCTGTCAGAACAAGAGCAGCATGGCTGACATTTGTACAGATCCTTCTGGCAGATCCTTCGCGCACAGATCCGCCGGCTTTAATTTCGTTCGCAAAGCCCTTCCTTTAGCGCGTGTGTTTGATAAGGAGGCAGTCGCTCTGGACGACAGTACAAAAGAGGAGGATTTGAAATATACAATTGAATTCAATAACACTATTTTGACATAATATTGAACATTATCAATGAAAGACACGAAATTCAAAACAACTATAAAATGTTCCGGATGCGTTGATAAGGTAACGCCGTTCTTAAACGAAGCTGTTGGTGCCGGAAACTGGGAAGTGGATCTTAATAGCCCAATGAAAGTCCTGACTATTCATAGCGAAGTTGATCAGTCGAAGGTCACGAAAGCGATGGAAAAAGCTGGATATCGCGCCGAGGAACTGAAGTAATACCAGGCTATACGCGTCGAGATAAGGACGTTTCCAGCGCAAAATGTACCTTTTTAGTCCCTTACCGGCAATTTTGGAAACAATAAAGGTTAAAGTATAAATCCCATTTGAGCAATTTCCGCTATTTTTGAAACCTCAATGAAGCATTATCGATCCATAGTATCCGTGGTGTTCGCCGTCCTGGTGTTGTTTTCAAGCAGCAGCTTTATGGTAGGCATACACCTTTGCTGCGGTCATGTTCAGGACGTCGTTCTGTTCACGCCGGCGGAAGATTGTGGAATGGGTAAAGCAATGCCACCTTGCCATCAGCCGCAGGCGAAGCCGTGTTGTGAAAACGAGGCGATTGTTCATAGCGGCGATGACTTCAAAGCTTCTATAAAAGGTGTGATGCTTCCGCTTGTGCCTGTAGTCGACATGGAGCTTCCGCATGTATTGATTGCAGAAGTAATTCCATCACTTCAACTGACTCCTGTAGAATTCTATAACTACGATCCTCCTTTGCGAAAGGCGGACCTTATCGTCTCCCTCCAGGTTTTCCTTATTTGATTTCTATTTTCAATGAAGAGCTTTCGCTCTTCCTGTAATCGCTTTATCCTTAGCGATACATCATTCCTATTTCCGTTTCTTCTCCATTTAGTGATATGATTGAAAATTTGATTTCATTTTCTCTGCGCAATCGTTTCCTCGTGTTAATGGTTGCTGCCGGATTGTTTGCCTGGGGTGTTTATGCGGTCCAGGTAAATAAGATAGATGCAATTCCGGATCTGTCCGAAAACCAGGTGATCGTTTACACCGAATGGATGGGACGCAGTCCGCAGATACTCGAAGATCAGGTAACCTATCCGTTGGTTACAAATCTACAGGGACTACCTGAAGTCAAGTATGTGCGCGGATCATCAATGTTCGGCATGAGCTTCGTCTATGTGATCTTCAATGATGCAACAGACATCTATTGGGCACGCGAACGCGTTCTTGAGCGATTGAATTATGCAAGCACACTGCTCCCTGAAGGTGTTACGCCAACACTGGGACCCGACGGAACCGGCGTTGGCCATATCCTTTGGTATACACTGGAGGCTCCTGGTATGGATCTCGGAGAGCAACGCGCAATCCAGGATTGGTACGTTAAGTTTGCCCTTCAGAACAGTCCCGGTGTTAGTGAGATCGCTTCCTTCGGAGGATTTCAAAAGCAATACCAGGTCACCCTTGACCACAACAAACTAAATTATTATGGCTTATCGACACAAGACGTGATTCAATCCGTTCGGGTAAATAATAATGAAGTTGGAGGAAGGAAGTTCGAGATGAATGATGTCGGATACATCATTAAGACGAGCGGTTACTTGAAATCCGTGGAGGAGATAGAAAATATTCCGATCAAAGCAATAAATGCTACGCCAATAACCATCCGCGATGTTGCAACCGTTCAGATGACAGGAGAACCAAGGGTCGGAATATTTGATCTCGATGGAGAAGGAGAAGTAGTCGGTGGAATTGTTGTAATGCGATATGGCGAAAACGCCGACGAGGTTATTAGGGGAATAAAGGAAAAGATGATGGATGTGGCCAAAGGATTTCCGGAAGGTGTAAAATTCAACATCGTATACGACAGAAGTGAATTAATACAAGAGTCTGTCTCTTCCATAAAAACAATACTTGTCGAGGAAATTATTGTAGTGTCCGTGATAGTGATCATTTTTTTGTTTCACTGGCGAAGTGCAGTGAGTATCATCATTCAAATCCCGATCACCATTGCAGCCAGCTTTATTTTCTTGAATGCATTTGGGATCACTTCCAACATTATGTCGCTGACGGGTATCGCATTGGCAATTGGTGTGATCGTCGACAATGGGATCATCATGGCCGAAAATTCTTACAAACATTTAGCGGCCAGATTTTCTGAATTAAATCCGGAAACTGAAAAATAAGTTTTATGGTAAAGAAACTATTCGGAAAAAAATATAATAAGATCGATGAGGCGGAAAGGATTCAGATCATCGAGCGATCTTCAAAGCAGGTGTCGCGCGGAGTTTTCTATTCCACAATAATCATCATAACTTCTTTTCTGCCTGTTTTCATGTTGACTGGTCAGGAGGGGAAACTATTCCATCCACTGGCTTACACAAAAACATTTATCCTGATTGTGGATGCGATCCTTGTCCTGACGCTTGCGCCTGTAATCATATCCATCTTTATGAGGGGCCGGTTTTCGGGCGAAGGTAAAAACCCCATCAACCGATTTCTTGAAAAAATCTACGAGCCGGCGATCCGCGCCTGCATGAAATGGAGAAAGACAACGATTGGAGTAAATCTACTGGCGCTGATAGTAAGTATCCCTTTGCTCATGAGCCTCGGTACTGAATTTATGCCCCCGCTTGATGAACAATCTATTTTGTTCATGCCAGTAACGCTTCCCGATATTTCGAACGAAGAGGCTAAGCGCCTGCTTCAGGTGCAGGATAAGATTATCAAATCTATTCCTGAAGTGGACAAGGTTTTGGGAAAAGCCGGACGAGCAAGCACTGCAACGGACAACGTACCTATCAGCATGATTGAAACGATCATCATGCTAAAACCAAAATCGGAATGGAGAGAAGGAATAACAAAGAAAGATATCATCAACGAGCTTGATGCAAAATTACAGATCCCCGGGGTTATAAATGGATGGACACAGCCTGTAATTAACAGGATCAATATGCTGGCAACAGGGATCCGTACCGATGTCGGTGTAAAAGTATACGGACAGGATCTGGATAGTATCTATGTTCTTTCCGAGAGAGTTAAGTCGGCCCTGGCGGGCATTGATGGTGTAAAAGATCTCTACGTGGATCCCGTCACAGGAGGAAAGTATCTGACGATCGATGTCAATAGAGAAGCACTGGGGAGATATGGTCTTTCCGTCGAAGATGTGAATATGATTGTAGAGTCGGCTATCGGTGGTGCACCTATTGGTCAGACGATAGAAGGACGTCAGCGTTTTAAGATCAGCGTCAGATTGGCGCAGGACTACCGCAACAGCGTCGAACAATTGAAGCGCATTCCCGTGAACACCCCGGCGTTGGGAGTAATTCCGTTGTCTGCCGTAGCCAGTCTTAGGTTTGAAAATGGTCCGCCGATGATCACATCTGAGAATGCAATGCTTCGGGGTGCGGTATTATTCAACGTGCGCGATCGTGACCTTGGAAGTACGGTGAGTGAAGCAATTCAAAAGCTCAATGAGGAAATTGGCGTGTTGCCCGCGGGTTATTATCTCGAATGGAGTGGCCAGTATGAAAACCTGATACGAGGCAAACAAACACTCCTGATCGTATTACCAGTGGTGATGCTTATGATTTTTATGTCACTCTATCTGGCGTTCAAATCCATTCGCGAAGCTTTCTTTAGCCTGATTACTGTTCCGTTCGCCTTGCTCGGTGGCGCCTATATGGTCTACTTCTATGGAGTAAGCCTATCAGTTGCTGTTGCTGTCGGGTTCATTGCTTTGTTCGGTATTGCGGTAGAAACTGGTGTTGTGATGGTCATTTACCTGAATGACTCTATGCAGCAGCTTGTCAAGTTAAAAGGAAATTCAAAAGAAACTATCTCGATGGATGACTTGAGAGAATTTGTAATTGCCGGAGCAGCTAAACGTCTCAGACCAAAGCTGATGACGGTATCCGTTGCGTTATTTGGTCTTATCCCGGTTTTGTGGGCAACAGGTGTCGGTAGCGATGTAATGAAACCGATCGTGCTGCCAATGATTGGAGGAGTCCTTACTTCTTCGACACACATCTTGTTAGTAACCCCGCTGATCTTTCTCATGACAAAGGAATATGAACTTAAGAAGTTTGGTAAAATGGATTTATATGAAATCAAACATTAAGATAACAGCACTGTTATTCATTTTGTTAAGCCTGACGTATAGTAGCTACGCTCAGGTCATGAGTCTTGACAGCGTATTGGTAGTGATAGACCGTCAGAACCCTATGCTTCAGGAGTATGACAACAAAGTTAAAGCCCTGCAACAATACAGTGCTGGCGCGAAAAGTTGGATGGCTCCTATGGTCGGGGCCGGAACATTCATGACTCCTTATCCCAATCAGCTGTTGATGGATGAAAGGGACGAAGGTTCAGTAATGTTCTCCATTGAACAGGAGATACCCAACCCTGCGAAATTAAATGCTAATAAAAGATTCCTTGAGTCAAAAGCCGCAGTGGAAGAACAGGGCAGGTCCTATCAGTTCAATGCGCTTCGTGCGGAAGCAAAAGCTGCATACTATCAATGGTTGGTAGCCGAAGAAAAATTGAAGACCCTGGCCGAAAGTCAACGGATCGTCGAGCTAATGATAAAGCTTGCTCGCATACGGTATCCTTACAATCAGGGTAGTCTCGGCAACATCTACAAGGCCGAGGGCCGCTTACAGGAAGTGGAGAACATGAAGTTGATGGCTCAATCGGACATCGATGAAAAAAAATTGAGATTAAAAACTTTGATGAATATCTCCACGGAAATGGATATCATGATCGATACTGCGACGAAAGTGACTTACCATTCGGGTCACATCGCCTACGATACAAGCGCATTGAGTACTCAACGCAGTGACGTGAGACAGTTGGACCGAACGATCGAAGTCATGCGATTGAACCAGCAGCTTCAAAAATTTCAGGCTAAGCCAGATTTCAGGATTCGATTTGATCACATGCAGCCCATTGGCAACATGCCAACACAGTTTACGGCGATGGCTATGGTTTCAATTCCGATTGCGCCGTGGTCTTCCCGGATGTATAAGTCTGAAATCAAGGGAATGCATTATGACATCGAAGCAATGAAACGTGGGCGTGAAGCTATCCTTTTGGAAACTAGGGGAATGCTTGCCGGTATGGCTACAAAGTTAAAGGCCATGCAACTTCAGATGGACAATTATTCAAACAAGATTATTCCTGCGCTGCGAAAGAACTACGAGACAGTAATGCTCGCCTACGAGGAAAACAGGGAACAACTTCCGATGGTCATTGATGCATGGGAAGCGTTGAACATGGCTCAGATGGAATATCTGAACAAAACAGAAGAGCACCATATCATGATTGTTAATTATGAGAAAGAACTTGAGAAATAATATTCTGACGGTATTCATGCTGCTTGTTTTCGCAATGACTGCGTGCAACAGTAACAAACACGCAGAGCACGCGGATACTTACACGTGCCCAATGCACCCTACAGTGATATCGGACAAACCCGGCGTTTGTCCGGTTTGTGGAATGGAATTGGTGCGTAAGGCACGTGAAGGTGAAGAAGTAAAAATTACGGAAGATTTGGCAAAACTCATCAAGTCGCCGAATGAGATCGTAGCATCATCGATCACAACCATCAAGGCGACTTATAAGGCAATGGATGGAAGCATCGAAGCACTGGGAATTGTGACGTATGATTCAAGAAATGTTTATACAGTGCCTGCAAGGATTGGTGGAAGGTTAGACAAAGTCTATCTGAAGTACCCTTTCCAAAAAGTTTCGAAGGGACAAAAGATCGCTGAGATCTATAGCCCCGAAGGGATCACCGCACAACGGGAACTCCTTTATCTGCTGGAAAACGATCCTGGAAACACCGACCTTATAAACGGTTCAAAGAACAAACTACTTCTTTTCGGATTCTCTTCAGCGCAAATTGACGACCTCATAAAGAGGAAAGAACCTTCGTATACTTTTTCATTGTATAGTGCATACGATGGATATGTAATCAAGGACGATCAACAAGCACCTGCTATCGCTTCATCGTCATCCGCGTCGAAGATGAACGGTGGTATGGCAAGCA
>DATHIE010000686.1:0-13562 GCA_035316905.1 Chryseolinea sp.
CTCCGTTATAAATGGACTGATCCTGTGAAAGGTGAACAAGTTCGGCCGTTTGAAGTAGTGCCCCCGGTATTTGTAAACCTTACCGATAACGTAATGATGTTCAGCGACGAAAAGCCACGTGAATTACGGGTGAAAGTGAAATCATCAAGTCTCAGGAAATTGTCTGGTAATCTTAAGCTGGAGCTTCCGTCGGGGTGGCAATCAACGCCTGCGTCGATCCCGTTTGAGCTCAATGCAGTGGGGGAAGAGGTTACACGCACATTTAGCGTGGTTCCATCTAAGAATGAAATCAACTCCAAACTGAAAGCCTATGCTGAGCTTGATAGAAAGGTGTATGATAGATCGCTTCAGGTGATTTCGTATGATCACATTCCTACGCAGACATTGCTGCCAAGGGCAGAGGCGTCGGTTGCACGGATAAATCTTAGAAAGGAGGGCGCTGTAGTTGGATACATAATGGGAGCGGGTGATGAAGTTCCCGCGGCACTCAGGACAATGGGCTACGAAGTTTGGGAAATGAAAAACGAAGAAGTTACTGCAGAAAATCTAAAAAGATGCGATGCGGTCGTGCTAGGAGTTCGTGCCGTCAACGTCAACACACGTATTCAATTTATGATGAATGATTTAATGGACTACGTAAAGCAGGGTGGAACAATGGTGGTGCAGTACAACACTACCGGTGACCTTGAAACAGAGAAATTTTCTCCATATCCGATAACTGTATCGAGGGATCGCGTGACTGAAGAAGATTCTGAGGTGCGGCTGCTTAATCCAGCCCATCCGTTGTTAAATACTCCAAACAAGATCACAGTAAAAGACTTTGAAGGATGGGTTCAGGAACGCGGATTGTATTATCCCAATAAATGGGATTCGAGCTTTGAGCCTTTGCTTTCCATGAACGATAAGGGAGAGAAGCCTAAGGATGGTAGCTTGCTGGTTGCCAAATACGGCGAAGGTTTCTATGTGTACACGGGATTATCGTTCTTTAGGGAATTGCCGGAAGGAGTTCCAGGCGCATATAAACTGTTCGCCAACCTTGTGTCCGCTGGAAAGGCTGCTAAGAAGCCTGAGCATGTCAAGAATAAGGCGAAGTGAAACCAGCTACCTGGGTACCTAGCCACCCAGGCACCCAGGTACCTGAAAGCTGCATATTGGACAAGTAACTGAATTCATGCATCAAGAAGAGAAACCACCCGTATTCAAAAGCTGGCGTCACTGGTACTGGCTCGTGTTAAGCGTACTTGTAGTCCAGATTGTACTTTTTTATTTGCTAACACAGTACTTCGCATGAACTATCTGGATTGGCTGGTTCTATTTGGTACCATCGTATTTATTGCCGCTTACGGAGCCCTTAAGACAAGGGGCCAGAAAACCATGGAAGGGTATCTAAAGGGAGATAATACCCTTAAGTGGTGGATGATTGGCATCTCGATCATGGCAACGCAGGCGAGTGCAATTACTTTTTTGTCTACACCGGGCCAGGCGATCGAGGATGGCATGCGGTTCCTTCAATTTTATTTCGGATTACCCGTGGCAATGGTGATCATCTCAGTTACGATGGTCCCGATCTACTACAGGCTGAAAGTTTACACTGCATACGAATACCTTGAAACGCGATTTGATCTTAAGACCAGATCACTTGCCGCTATTCTGTTCCTTATGTTGCGTGGTCTATCGGCCGGTATAACTTTATTCGCGCCGGCGTTAATACTTTCCACGATTTTACGTTGGCCCGTAAGTCTTACGACAATACTAATAGGCACTTTGGTTATTATTTATGTCGTCTCCGGTGGATCTAAGGCGGTGAGTCTCACCCAACGATACCAAATGGCAATTATCATGGGAGGGATGATACTGGCGGGAATTCTTGCTTTCAAGTTGTTGCCTGATAATGTATCGTTTGGAGACAGTATTGATATCGCCGGTGAATTGGGGAAGTTTAACCTGATCAACCTTGAATTCGATATCACAGACCGATTCAATATCTGGTCAGGTTTAATTGCGGGCACATTTCTGCAGTTATCTTATTTTGGAACCGACCAATCTCAGGTTTCCCGCTATCTAGGTGGCGCTTCCGCGACGGAAAGCAAACTCGGTTTAATGTTCAACGGACTGTTAAAAATACCCATGCAGTTCATTATTCTATTTATCGGGGTATTGGTTTATGTCTTCTATTTGTTCAATCAACCGCCGGTTTTTCATAATCCGGTTTTGACGGAGCGGGCAATGAAGACCGAACAAGCCGGCGTCTTGCGCAGCATTGAGAAGGAATATAATACGTTGTACGCTGAAAAACGTCAGGCCGTCGATGAACTGGTAGATGCTATTCACGACAAGAATGATGGAGCTATCCAACAATCACGTGAACGAGTGCTTGATCTCAGCGGCCAGGAATTGAGACTTCGTGATTCAGTGAAGGTTACAATTTCTAAGGCGTTGCCGAATGCAAAAACACAGGATCGTGATTACATTTTTCTGAACTTTGTCCTTGGTCACCTGCCGCATGGAATAATCGGATTGCTGCTAGCCGTGATGTTTTCTGCGGCGATGTCGTCAATGGCCAGTGAGTTGAATGCACTGGCGTCGACCACGGTTGTTGATATTTACAAGCGGAATATCACAGCCGATGCTGAGCCCCTTCATTACGTTAAGGCATCCAGATGGTTTACGATACTGTGGGCCGTTCTCGCAATGGTGTTTGCAATGCTCGCGAGCTTCGCCGAAAACCTTATTCAATTCGTCAACATCGTCGGATCATTGTTTTACGGCACGATCCTTGGGATTTTCCTGACTGCATTTTATGTCAAGCGCGTTCACGGCACTGCGGTTTTTTGGGCTGCATTGGTGGCACAGTCAATCGTGTTCTACCTCTATCTGTTTACAGATATCGCGTTCTTGCTTTATAATATAATAGCATGTGCAGTGGTGATCTCGCTTTCACTTTTATTGCAAATGATTTTGGGGCAAAATAATTCTCTTAAACAATAAACTTTATTCAAAACAATTTCCATTTTGTACTTTCAAAACACTTTACGTTAATAACTATGAAAACACTAAATGCTGTCATATTTTGTAGCCTGACCGCTACCGTGGCCATGAGCCAGTCAAAAGAAGAAAAAGAAGTTGTGGCGGCAGTTGAATTTCTGCGCAAAGCGATGTTGGACGGCGACAAAGCGTCCCTCGATAAAATAGCTGCTCCCGAGTTGACCTATGGCCACTCGAGCGGAACCCTTGAGGACAAAGCTGCCTTTATTGAAGCACTTGTCAGTGGTAAAAATGACTTCGTTACCATCGACCTTTCCGAACAGACGGTGAAGCTGGTGGGTAAAGATCTGGCTCTTGTACGTCATAAGCTTAAAGCTGATACGAACAACGGCGGCACACCCGGTACGGCCAACATAGGCATTTTGACGGTATGGCAAAAACAACAGGGCCAATGGAAGCTTTTAGCCCGCCAGGCTTTCAAACTTTGATCTTTCTAAGGAGATCTAACGATTTAATTGATAGTGAAATTATTAGCGGACGTGACTGTCTGGCCGGATGCATTTATGGTGATTTTGACGCTACCTGATGGCGTTCCTATTGGAATATAAACTGTAATTGAAGTTTCAACCCAGCTGTAAATATCCACAGGGTTGGTTCCGAACAGGACAGAGTTCAGAGGATCAAGTTCACCAAAGTTTGTTCCGGTGATTGTGACATAAGTCCCTGCGATCCCTGATGTCGGTGAAAATCCTGTAATCGCTGGTTTTGTCAGCGTGAACTGATTGGCAAAGGCAACGGTATGGATACCTGTGAATACTGATACCTGATAGTTTCCGAGCGGTAGTCCCTTGGGAACATAAGCAGTGATCTCGTTTACGCCGGAATTGAACGATTCTGCTTCATTGCTTCCAAATTTGACAACGTTGTAATTATTCGCATTGTCACCAAGGTTGAATCCGGTTCCTTTTATAATAACAATGGTTCCTCCAAGTCCGATCAACGGTGACACTGAAGTTATTGTCGGGGGGGTGACTATAAAATCACCAGGTACGTCTATCGTGGTTGCACCTGTGATAACCTTCACTTTAAGAGTAGGTGAAGTAACCGAGAGTGGGACCATGAACGTCACATAAGTGTCGGTTACTTGCAGCGCCGCAGCGGGCTTCCCGCCAATTAAGGCAGACGTTTGAAAGGGGTAAAAGTCGCTTCCGGTGACAGTGATAATAGTTCCGAAGGTTCCATTCTTAGGCGAGAAATCTGCGACGGTGGGAAGCAGACGAAAACTTTCTGTCGCCGTTACAGTTTGGCCGCCTGTAGTGACGACGATTGGATTCACGTCATTGTACGAAGGAGCAAGCATGCCGGAGGGGACTTTGACAACCAGACTAGTCGCACTTGCACTTACGATTTCAGCCTCGACTTCATTAAACGTCACTACATTCTCGCCGGCAGTTACACCAAAGTTTTGACCCGTGATTGTGATCTGTTCTCCTGTGCGGGCTGTCAGCGGAGCAACTGAAACGATATTCAGCGCAGGAATGGTAAATTCCTTTACGACGCCATAAACTGTTCCCTTTTGGTTTGTAAGATATGCTCTTACAAATACGGTATAACCCGTTGTTGCACCACCGCTGGTCTCCAAGGAAATGCTTTTTTCGAACGGTCCGGTTGTAGCGGTGTTCCCGACTGCTTCCTTTGTGCCCTGGAAAACATCAGGAGTGGGTGCAAGCGAGTAAACAAATCCATACTCCAATACCAAAGAATTTCCTGTTGCCGTAATGTTTCCTTTGACGACAAAATTGGACGCCGAGGAAGGAATAACTTCCGTGGTTTCGACCTGCGGATACGCTTCATCTTCGTCGTCACATGAAAAATTGATCGTTAGCGATCCAAGGAGAACAATTAAAATGATCTTATTCATACACACTTGCTTCAGAACACGTAGCCCACTCGTATACCATTTAGGAGATAGGGGCTAAGCGAGAATTCATTTTCCTCGACATCTGGATTGTCTTGCGGAAAAGGAGTTCCCACTGTTGTTATTGATACGCCCTTGTAATCGGTATAAGAGAACTTATATGCGGCTTCATATCCTACAAAAAAATGCCTTGCAACATAAAAATCGAAGCCTGCGATAATGTTTGCACCGTACTGGAAAAACGCCTTCTGCTCGTAACCATAAACAAATTGATTATTGACGATACTGGTCGTTCGCCAGCCATTGTCGATTGTTGTTTCCGTGGTTCCGGTGTTGATGATATGCGAAGAGGATCGATTGGCGATAGCTACCTCAATACCGACATAGGGGGATAACCTGTGTGTGCCTAAGAAGTGTTTCTCGATACCGGCATTCACTCCTATCAATGTGCTTTTCTTGTTTTCTACGATGGTATAAGGATTGGTCCCATATGGATTACTTGTCGTAATGTCCTTGTTTAAAGAATTAACAGTAAAGCCCAGCCTTATCGCGAAGTTGTCACTGGTAAAGAACCGGAACTTGAGCTGGTCGATGAGGTTGTTGAGGCTCAATTCTGAATTGAATGGATTGAAATTTAATTCCATGGTCAGTTCATCATATGTCACTTTGAGATGATGCTCAAGACTGGCATGCTGAGGCACTGTTTTAAGTGAATCCTGACCGTAGGTTTGGCTTGAGACTAGACAGCCTACAAAAAATAGTCCGTAGATCTTGTTCATCAGAGGTTTTTTTAGATAGAACTTATATGTAAGGAAGAAGGGATGCTCACTTATGCACTTTTCTACATATACCCATTAATTCTCAACTAAATATACTTATTTTTTCAAGTCAATTAAACAACCGACTGTAAATATGTTTGGTCGGATTTTAATCTTCTCACCCATCCACGAGACCTGCTGTCTACTCAGCAAAGTTCAACGCCCAGGCCGATATAGGTTTGAACATCGACGGTTGGACCAGGTGGGAAAACCTCATACAAAAATATTTTTCAGTTCAAAAAGAAATTTACTGTAGGAGAAGTGAGCTTTATAGTTAACTTATGGCACGATCTAAACAACGCACCAGGCGTATATGGAAGCAATAAAAAAAAGCCACGAAAGCAACATCGATTTAATTCAAAAAATTAGAAATGACCTGGTGAAGGATTTTTTAGACGAGCGTTACATGAAGGAATACCTGGCTGAGCACTATCACGTGCGCGAATTGTCTAATGTAAAAGTCGAGTTTATCAAGAAAGAGTTGAAGGAATTGTTGCAGGTGCCGTTGGATCTGGTGCACTACGACGCTCTCTTATCCAGGCTAAAAGATACAGATGCCACTACACTTGCGGATGAAGAAGAGCATTTGTTTTACGCCGAGATTGAAAAGGTATTACGCCGATACGTCTGATAACTAATAAAATTGGAGATATCGGTATCCTCGTAAATTAGTTTTTCGTTAATTTTGACTAATAACTAAATTTTTCACGGCTATGTCAAAATCACAAGACTCAAAAAAGGAAACTAAAAAGGCGCCGCTAAAGACTTTAAAGGAAAAGCGCGCCGAGAAAAAGGCCAAGCGTGACGAACGAAGCAAGGGATAATAAGAAACCCCGGCGCCGATAACTCGGAGTCGGGGTTTCTTCTTTTTATCACTTTAATGTTTTGATCAGATCCTCGTTCATCATCTGGTAGTCGCGATTATTTGCCTTCTTGGCGCTATCCAGTGATGCATTTGCAGTTGCGATCGCACCTGGCTTGTCTCCCAGACCTTTTTGAATCTTTGCTTTTTGGTGAAGTACCCAGTACGGGCTGGACAAGCCATCCGCAGCCTTGTTCACCCATTCCAACGCTTGCTTAAGATCTTTTCCATTTTCAAGGTAGTAGACCGCAGCCTGAAAGTAGTTGTAGGGATCAACCTTTGTGTTTGCTTCAATGGAAGACATAACTGCCGCATCGTAATCTGCAGAGACAGTAAATTTTACGGATGTGTTTTCCCAGGCAAGTTGCACCTTGGCACTCTTGCTGTCGTCAGAGATATCGCCGATGTTGAAGGTAAGTGTCTCAACTTTTTCAGTGAGCTTTGTAGACTTTACTTTAAAATTGGCTGCATCCTGAGCTGCATCGTACTTAGAAACGTCGCCGCCCATTTCCACATTTTTATGAAGAGCAATAGTCCACTCAGTTGCACCTGGCCAGGTAAGGATCAGATACTCGCCTTTAGGAACAGCGACTCCTTCAACCTTGACATCCTCGGAAAAGGAAATTCTTGACCCATTATTAGCTCCTGTTCTCCAGATCTTTCCGTAAGGCACTAGCACCGACGCAGCTGGCCCAAAAATCGTTCTTCCTTTTACACGTGGACGGGAATAAGTGATCTTCACATCCGTAAGGCCAACAGTTGTTGAAACGGAGCCCGCAGGACTTGCTGCCGGAATTCGTACCTGGGCGTCAACGCCAAGGGCAAGAAAAACAGCAGCGGTAATACAAAGAAATTTTTTCATGGTGGAATGAATTTTTATGTTGTGTTGATTTTTAGTTGCCAAAGTTAACTATTCTATTTACTCCTGAAATTCGAAAAGCATGAAGCTGCCAGAAAGCTTTTATCAACGGCCCAATGTCGTCAAAATAGCCAGGGAACTACTGGGAAAGGGCCTGTTCACCCGGGCAGAAAAAAGAGTAACTGCCGGAATGATCGTCGAAACTGAAGCCTATTCATGGAAGGAGAGAGGATGCCATGCGTTTGGCGCCCGAAAGACCCAACGCAATGCTGTAATGTTTGCAAAAGGTGGCCACTCCTATGTCTACCTGTGTTACGGCATGCATAATCTGTTCAATATAGTCACCAACCAGGAGAACGTAGCCGATGCCATACTTATCCGTGCGGTAGAACCGATGGAAGGTATGGAAGAAATGAAACGAAGGCGAGGTCCTATATCAAACAGTTTTCATCTTACCTCCGGTCCGGGCAAACTGACCAAAGCTTTGGGCATTGACAGAAAGTGGAATGGAAAATTTCTGTTGGGGAACGAAATTTGGATTGAAGACTTTGGACATAAACTTCCGAAGAACAATATCGAAGCCAGTCATCGGATTGGGATAGACTATGCGGGCGAGGACGCAAAACTACCATGGCGATTTACGGTTAAAGGTAGCTTGTGGCTTAGCAAATAAGAAGAAGTTCTGCTTCCGTGGCAGGCGTCGGTTTCAATTGAAGTTTGCGGTCAAGACTATATTTGGAGATTGTATAAGAAATTCATGAGAGTATATCTATTTTTTTGCCTGATCATCATCACACAAACCCTGCAAGCGCAGCGCCTTTCCAACGCCTCCTTTCAACTGGTTAATTCGGCACACGACGAACTGAATCCAGTAATAGGCCCCGATGGAACAACCCTCTATCTCACGATTAGTAATCATCCAGAGAACACGGGAGGCACACGCGACCAGGGTGATATATGGTTTTCGGTGCTTACAGAAAACAAGCAGTGGTCCGCACCCGTGCATGCAGGTTCAGTACTTAATGACAAAGCCTTCAACGCCGTGGCAGGATTTTCGGCCGACGGAAGCCAGATGTTTTTGCTTAGTCACTACGGTAGCCAGGGAAATCTTGCCCGCACTCAGGGAATATCTGTGTCAAGAAATACAAGTAACGGCTGGTCCCGGCCCGAGAATATTTCCATTCCTTACTTTCAAAATAAGTCGGGTATGCTAACAGGCCACATTCTTCCCGATCAGTCCGTTTTTGTTTTTGCAGCTGAAACTTACGGTACCCGTGGGGTTGAAGATATCTATGTTTCTATTAAGGGAAGCGATGGCTCCTGGTCCGGGCCGAAGAACCTTGGCAGTGTTATCAATACCCAGTTTCAGGAACTCACACCGTTTCTAAGCAGGGATGGAAAAACTCTTTACTTCTCCAGCAATGGCCGCAAAGGAATGGGAAGCTTTGACATTTATTCGTCCGAGCGGCAAGACGATACGTGGACGAACTGGTCTACTCCGGTTAATATGGGTTCGGGATTTAATTCTGAAGGCCGTGAACTCTACTATCGTACATATGAAGCCGGATTTTCGACTTACGGCAGCACAAAAAACAGCGACGGTTATGGAGATATCAGGATCCTTCTAAGCGATGAACCTTTCCACAAAGACACTACCGTACTGGCGGTTGTTGATACCTCCGTGAGGATCATTGAGCTTCCCCGCGAATCAGTCGACAATAAGAGCGTAAGAGTATATGGGAAAGTAAGCAACGTGAAAACGGGTGAGTTTATCCATGCAAAGGTGCGATTCAACGCACCTACGGCTGATGAGTCTACGTCTGCTGTGGCCTCCACAGGTTATTCTATCCAACTTCCGTCTACTCAGGCGTATGTTGTGAGAATAGAAGCGGATGGTTACGTAAGCTCGATGGAAAAGCTCGATATACAAACTTATGAGATGAAGGACCTTGAAATGAACTTTAAGCTTCAACCTATCGCAGTGGGGACGACCGTTAATCTCAAAGACATTCTCTTCGAACAAGGTAAGACAAACTTGCTCACGCAGTCTTACCCGGAGCTTGACCTTGTGGTTTCTTTCCTCAAAACAAATCCAAAGGTTAAGATTGAATTGGCCGGACATACCGACAATCGTGGAATACCTTCACAGAACGTCAAATTATCCCAGGCCAGGGTCGATAAAGTCAAAACCTACCTTGTATCTAAAGGTATTGAGGGCAAACGCATTTCGGGAAAGGGATACGGTGGCTCAAAGCCGATTGCCAGCAATGACACGGAAGATACACGTCAATTGAATAGGAGAGTGGAGTTTACTATTAAGAAGTTCTAAGTAGGGTCCGCTTATATCATCTTTTTTTTCCCGCAGAATTCGCTGATCGAATGCACCACCGAGCAAGCTCGGGGCAGGCGCAGATTTACGCTGAGGATGTATTGAACTGCGTAGTGAACTTCGTGGTTCTTCGTGGCCTTTGTGACCTGCATTAATCATCAAATGGATGAAAGGTCACGATCAAGATTGATGTAGAATTAATTTGTTACTGCACTAGTAAAGGGTTCAGCTGGTCAAAAGACATTCTTGGCCAATACCTTCATTACATCATTTTTATAATTCCTACCAATAGGAATACTATGCTTGCCGATCTCAACATCGGTGGCGGAATAAGCATCTATTTTATCAACATTGACAATAAATGAACGGTGAATTCGCAGGAACTGCTGACGCGGCAGACTCTCTTCGAGATAACTTATCTTCTGCTGCGTAATAATTTCTTTCTCGTCCGTCCGCACTTTGACATAATCTTTTATGCTTTCAATATAGAGCACCGCAGCCATCTTCGTCTTGATCATCTTCTTGTCCACTTTAAAGTAAACGTAGTCGTCTGCCGCCGTTTCAATTTTCTTGGCAGATTGCACCGGTGTCGCGGTCGACTGCTGATGCATTACTTTGGCAACTGCCTTCAGGAATCGTTCAAAAGGAATCGGCTTTAATAGATAGTCAATCACCTCCAGGTCGAAACCATCGATGGCGTAATCCCTAAACGCGGTGGTGAAGATTACCTTAGGCGGATTCTTTAACGTCTTAAGAAATTCTATCCCAGATAGTTTTGGCATTTGGATATCCAGGAATATAAGGTCGATGCTGTGTTGTTGTAAGTAAGCAAACGCCTGGACAGCGTTGCGGAAGGTACCTTGAAGCTGAAGTTGATCGATCCTGCTTACGTACGACTCAACAATCTCAATTGCAAGTGGTTCGTCGTCAACAATGATACATTTAATGGCCATGCGTTAGGTTATAGTAAAACAAAGGTCCCTTACACTTGAATCGTAAGAATAACAAGGAAAGTTTCTTCACCACTGATAATTTTTATTTCGTGTTGACCGGGATAAATCAAATCCAACCTCCTTTTGACATTCTGAATTCCAATTCCTTCTTTCTTGGAGTGTCCGTTCTCGGAGGACTTATTGTTTTCAACCTTTACGATCGTGATCCGTGGCTGCAAGTCGACGGTAATTTTCACCCAGGATTGTTGCAACTCTTCGCTTGCTCCGTGTTTAAAACAATTCTCAACAAAAGGTAAAAGGATAAGCGGAGCAATCTTCCGCTCATTGACTTCACCCGAAACCCTAAGATCGACGTCAAGCTTATCTCCATATCTCATCTTTTCGATATCGATATAGTTGCGAATGAATTTTATTTCCTTGGCTAGCTGGACCTCGTCGCTGGTACACTCGTAAAGCATGTAATTGATGAGCTCTGAAAGCTTGAGTACGGTTTCCGGAGCGCGGTCAGATTTCTTTAGCGTAAGCGCATAAAGATTATTCAACGTATTGAACAGAAAATGGGGATGGATCTGGGTCTTGAGGAAATTAAGCTCGGCACGAAGTTTTTCCTGAGTAAGCACCTGTTGAGCGTGTTGATTGGCATACCAATACTTTAAGAGTTTGATCGCGACAGCAAAAAATGTTACCGGATAAATGCTTACAAACATCTTGATGATCTTTGGCAGATAGAAGAAAGGATCGCGCAGCGCCTCGGGGTAATAGATCGGATAATCGATGTTGAAGGCTACATATCTCTGAATAGTTCCGGCAACAAACGACGACACAAGTAGCCAAAGAAAAAAACTCGCATATCTGCCAGGCAAAAGAAAGGATGGCAATAAATAGTAGAGCGTAAAATAAGTGAATGCGATCTTTACCGGAAGATAGATTGCCTCTTCCAAAAAGGTTTGTTGATAGTTGTCTTCAAAGCTGCCCCAAAGAATTGCGTAAAAGACAAGGTGAAACACCCAAAACAAAACATGTTGAAGGATCCTGTTACCGAATACCCAATCTAACTTCTTTTTAAGCAAAGCCTTTCAAGCGATTAATCCAGAGTTATAGCGCAGCTCGTCGGATCAACGATACTTCAATGACCCGACCCGAAAATTAACGTAAAGTTGGGTATTAAAGCGACTTCTCTTCCCGAGGGCTCTCTTAACAGGACCAAATTCCATCCACACCTGACGAATTGCGCTGGTCATCTTATCGTCGCTGTATAGTGCTCCGATTGTTCATTCAGGAAGGAATCTCAAATTAATTGAATTCACAATCGTATGCGTAAGCAACAGCGTTAGTCAAGATGACTTGTTGGTTAACCCTCTGAAGTTCGAACGATGCGAAAATTCCTTATGCTTCTTCTCGGTATCTTCAGCGCGATTCTCGCAGCGTATGTGTTTGTTTGTTCGCTTTAAACAATTTGGCGTTAGCGATATCTTCGCGTCTTTGCGCCTCTGCGGTAAAACACACCCACTCACGCACTCTGCTCACTTTAATGATTTATCCTTGCGAAACCTTGCATCCCTTGCGTCTCTGCGGTAAACACACCCACTCTCACTCCCTATTCACTCTCACTAAACTCAAAAGCCTTCCGCCGTATCATCACCCCGTGGATCCGCTCCACCTTCAAGTTTTCCATCGGGTAGTACCAGGATTGCATCTACACGGCCAAGTCCTCCGCGAGCCTTAAATGAATGACCCATTTTAACAAGAGCAAGGCTATCGTCCCTGGAAAACGCTCCCTTCTCCGCCTGTAGTGAATCTGGCACCCATTGGCTATGAAATCTCTTCGCGCCCACCGCTTCCTGCATAGTCATCTTGTGTTCTGTAATATTGAGAATAGCCTGGAATACTGACGTGATAATGGTGGTACCCCCCGGTGTTCCCACAACCATGAATAACTTCCCGTTTTTTTCTAGGATGGTTGGAGTCATCGAGCTTAACATTCTTTTATGAGGCTCGATCTTGTTTGCCTCGCCGCCGATCGCACCGTACATATTTGGAGTACCAGGTTTGGAGCTGAAGTCGTCCATTTCGTTGTTCAAAATAAATCCCGATCCAGCCACGACAACTTTGGATCCATAGCTATCATTTAATGTAGTTGTGACGGCTACCGCATTGCCCTGTGGGTCGACAATGGAAAGGTGAGTGGTTTGTTCTGATTCGACGAGTACGAATGCACCCTCCTTGACATTAAGGCTCGGTGTAGCTTTCTCAGGATTGAAGTCGCTCATCCGCTCATGGATGTAAAGGTCGTTGGTCAGCTGTTCAACGGGCACGGAATAGAAATCAGGATCACCAAGGTATACAGCACGGTCTGCGTAAGCTCTTCGTTCTGCTTCTGTCATGAGGTGCA
This sequence comes from Chryseolinea sp., assembly GCA_035316905.1. Lineage (GTDB taxonomy): Bacteria > Bacteroidota > Bacteroidia > Cytophagales > Cyclobacteriaceae > Chryseolinea. The sequence goes on from DATHIE010000686.1 coordinate 13,117, forward strand.
CAGTTTTATAGGAGTTGTGACCCCATTCGGCCATTGGGAAAGTCTCGACAGATTTCAACAGCTGTACCAGCGCAACGCCACCACTAGACGGCGGCGGCATTGAAATGATTTTGAATTCTTTGTAGTCACTTATCAATGGTTGTCTCCATGCGACATTGTAGCCAACAAGATCTTCATACGAGATCAGTCCGCTTCCGCGCTTCATTTCTCCGACAATATCATCGGCAGTTTTCCCTTCATAAAAACCCTTGGCTCCATGGTCGCGGATCCTTTCGAGTGCGTGACCCAGATCGGCAAACCAAATGCTATCACCATTCTTCCATTCATCTTTGATGAGGAATTCCGGTTCAACTGAATTGAATTCCTTCAAATCGTCCTGAATGCTGTTAAGTCCTTCAGCTTCCTGAGCTGTTAACGTGTATCCATTAAGAGCAAGATCGATCGCG
>DATHIE010000687.1:0-4913 GCA_035316905.1 Chryseolinea sp.
AATCAATTTTGCTACCGTCAGCGTGTTTATCATCAAGTCAGTTATACATGTTCCCCCACTTATCGACCTGTTCTCAAGGATTGGGGCATCAATTCCACACTGCTAATCAAAATTAGCGTTCGCCGCCCGATAAAAAGTTACCAAGTGGCAATGTTCCTTACATCCAAGGGGTTCCGACCTTGGATGAACGATGGGCACTCCCTATATTAGTAGCCCATTTGCCATGATCGATAATTTTTTTCTGGCCGAACGTATGACTATGATAGCTTCACGGCTGTCCTACCCTCTCAGGATTGTTATTGTCTTAGTGGTATTGGCTTCAACAGATGTGATGGGACAAAACTGCGATTGTCCCCCGGCACCGACTTGTGGTGCTTGTTCCGGAGGATTTACCGAAATGACGCTGAGATACAAAGGTACGACTTCGGGGTATGTAACAGTTTACGACGGGCTCAACCAAATATACTTTGACTACCGCGCCAGAAATGAGACAATCTTTTTTAAGGGGTCCATGCCGAATGGCAAATTTTCGAGCTCATCGGTCTCTGTGCACTTCAACTTCAACCTCGTCCCCAATGCTATGTTCGGGACCTCATGCGGAGACGAGTTTCCGGGAAGTGCATCAGGGATGTTTGAAGTCGTAAGCATTGTTAGCTTCGGGGGCGGACCAGTGTGTTGCCAATCTAGCAGTATGGATGATGATGCACCGAACATATCGAACATGCCTTCAAACCAGGAGGTAGACTTAGCACCGACAGACTGTTCAAGAACTGTTGACTGGATGCCACCAATGGTAACGGATGCATGCTCATATACTACCACACCTACTCATTATCCAAAGGTTACTCTTTTTACGGCAGGAACCGTTGACGTGATATATACAGCTGTTGACAAATATGGCAATTCATCAAGCAAGACGTTCAAAGTCACGGTGCGCGACATTACTCCACCAACAATTAACTGCCCCGCCAGTATCACGCTGCCAGCGAACGCTGAGTGCAAGGCAACATATACCTTACCAACTGTGACGGCTACCGATAACTGCGGCACTATTCAAGCCACCCATGATCACAAAGAGAATACGTTTCCACTCGGTACAACAACTGTCATTTACACGGCCAAAGATGCATCAGGGAATAAATCAACATGTTCAATGACTGTGACCGTGGAGGACAGGACCAAACCGGTTTTTGTTAACCGCCCGGCTGACATTTCCGCAATCGTAGATAATTCCTGCAAGGCGCAGGTCACCTGGAAAGAGCCCACTGTGACCGATAACTGTACGTCAGACGTAAAACTGATATCAAGCCACGATAAAGACTATGAATTTAAGGTGGGCAAAACAACAGTGAAGTATACCGCCGTTGACAACGCTGGCAACTCAGACACCCTCAGTTTTAAAGTCGTAGTAAATAATCCAACAGTCCCGGAGATCGAAGGATGCCCAGGAACCGTGACTGTAAATTCTGAGCCGAATAGCAATTCAACGATTGTCACATGGGATTCGATTACAGCCACCGTCACATGCGGAGATGTGAAGGTGAAAAAATCGCATGAACCGGGGAGTAACTTTCCAATCGGCATAACTCAAGTAACCTATACGTTCACAGACGATGCAGGAAAATCATCTATCTGCGAATTCGATGTACATGTGTTACAACCGGACGAGCTCTTTGCTATTTCCAAAGTAGTTACTCCCGATGGCGATGGAATTAACGACGTATGGAAATTATCTAACATAGAGAAATTCAAAAGCAATACGGTAGTGGTCATCGATCGTTGGGGTAACAAGATCTTTCAGGCTACTGGCTATGACAATGAGCGAAACGTCTGGAAAGGAACTAATAGCAGTGGAACCATCGTCCCGACGGGAACCTATTTTTATACTATCGAGGTAAGGGATCAGGGAAAGGTTTTCCTGAAAAAAGGTTTTATTGAAGTAATCCAGTAGTATGAAGCGAGCACATACATACTACCTCACGACTTCACTGATAGCAATATTCTCGTTACTTGTTGCCGGCGCAACGAAGGCCCAACAGTTACCGCAGTTCACTCAGTTTATGTACAATAATCTTGTGATCAATCCAGCTTATGCAGGTGCTGATGAAGCACTGAGTCTCACATTACTGCATAGAAGCCAATGGACCGGTGTTGACAAAGCGCCTTCCACTCAAAGCTTCTCGGCGCATTCGTTGATCAGAAAAAAACAGATTGGTCTTGGACTGACGGTAATACGTGATGAGATCGGAGTTCACAAGAATACCAACATAATGACAAATTATGCCTATCACATTAATGTGGCAGAAAAGACTTTTCTATCTATGGGGCTTCAGGTGGGTCTCACGAATCTAAAATCAGATTATGCGTCATTGGCCAGCGCTCCAGTGGATCCGAAACTTGTTAATTCAATCAACGAAACGATGATTGACTTCGGTGCTGGTCTTTACCTTCGAAGTCCCCGATTTGATCTCAGTTTATCCTCGCCAGGATTACTATCGCGAACCGTATCAGTGAGCGACTCCGTATCTGTCAACTTTAAGAGAGCAAATGTTATGGGATTCGCCAGATATCGATTCTCTCTTTCCGACAACTTCGATATGGAGCCGGGCATTATGATCAAATACTTTACGACACTTCCGTTCTCATATGATCTTAATCTGAACTTTATTTACAGGAGCGTGCTGACAACCGGAGTGTCATACCGGAAGGATGAATCCATTGACCTGATATTAAGATTCCAAATCAGCCCTCAGCTTCAATTTGGCTATGCATACGATTATCCCATAAGTTACGCCGCCCGACTCAGCAGCGCCTCTCACGAATTGATGTTAAACTACATTTTCCGCGACTTCAAAAAACGCGCGGCTTCGCCAAGATGAATGTGCTGAAGAAAATATTGTGGATGGTAATGATCACCCTTTGTTTACCAAAGACGACAAGGGCACAGTCAAGTATATTTTCAGCTTTTAAGAACCCATTAACGCTCGCAAATGAAAATTACTCTCAGGGAAACTACGCAAACGCGATCGAGCTTTACCAAAGTGTGCTGGCTAAGAGGCCTGAGGACATTTCAACGCAACTGAAACTTGCACAAGCGTACTACCAGGTAAAAGATTACAAACGATCTGTTGCATTTTATAATAGTTACCTCGGCCATGAACGCGATGACCTTTCATTTGCCGACATGTTCCGTTATGCAGAAGCAAAGGTAGTATTGAACGACCATGTCACGGCCCTAACTTATTACAAGAAGTGTCTTCAGCAAGATCCGAAGAACGACATGATTGCAAAAAAGATTTGGGGAATAAACAATATCAACTATTTGCTTGAGGACTCTTCGCGGTATGCTGTGCAGGAAATGTCTATTAATTCTACTTATGGCGAACTTGCTCCTGTCCCTGTGCGCGATGGATTGGTGTTTACTTCAAACCGAAGAGGATCCCAGGCCGTCGAACGCGTGAGTGCCCGGCTTAATGAACCATTCTATCAATTGTACAAGTCGTCGTGGAAGGTTGCATCCACTACGGGCATATTGATAATGACAGAACCAAAACATTTCGCGAGTTCAATTAGCTCGCCTTACAATACCGGTCCGCTGGCATTTTACAACAAGGGCAACAACATGGTTTTTGTTTCATCCTCTGCAGATCCCGACGGAAACGGTGGATATACCCTGGGACTTTACTTCGCAGTTCTTGAGGAAAATAAATGGAAAATAGTTTCAAGCTACCAGCATAACAGTGATGACTATTCGATAAATGATGTTTCGATAAATGAGGATGGTACTGTTCTATACTTTTCATCGGAAATGAAGGGAGGACTGGGAGGCAACGATATTTATACTTCTCAGTTGAAAGATGGTCAGTGGTCAAAGCCGCTAAATCTTGGTGACGTGGTTAACACCAGTCAAAACGAAATATTTCCATATTTGCACCAGGATGGAAGCTTGTACTTTTCATCGGATGGTTTGCCAGGACTCGGTCAACTTGATCTCTTTAAGGCAGAAACCAAGGCAGACGGATACAGTGAGCCACAAAACCTCGGATATCCAGTTAACAGCAGCTACGATGACTTTGCGCTAGCTTTTGATTCGCTGGCAACGCACGGATATTTTGCATCGAACCGGAAGCGAGGTGGCTATGATGACGACCTTTACGAACTGGATATGGACCTTCAGCAGTATCCGGTCACAATTACAGGAGTGATGAAGTTCAAAGAGCACACCTGGAGTGAGCAAGCCGCAATTCAACCCTGGCCGAATGTTAAGTTCTATCTAATTGACAGCAAATACGGAAAAAGCGTGTTCGAGGGCGTTACAGGGGCAGATGGCAGATTTTCTATAACTATTCCATACTTTAGCAAATATTTTCTTCAGATAGTTGATCCTTCCGGTAATGAGCACAAGGCAAGCCTTGAGCTCGCAAAATACCGATCTGAAATCAGCAGCCACGAAATTGTCGTGGTGAAGGACATCTTCAACCAGAAAGACGTGAAGAATTAACATGACCGAACAGCGGGCCAATTTTAGATTACAATCGACAATTCAACGGTCTGGTGTAACGTGGGTTGGAAAACTGTTGACAATTGTTCTTAGCATCATTTGGATATTGAATGCATCCGCGCAGGAGAAGCAATCTATCCAGGTGAGGACGTTTGATCAAAAACTCCAGCCCTTACGGAATATTGAAGTCTCGCTAAATGGCAAAGATTACTTTTCAGTCGGAAACAAAGCTGTCGCTATTGTAGAGGTAAACGCCAGTGACCTGCCTGTTAAGTCCGTAAAAATAAGAGACGAAAAACTCGAGGCGGCGTCATGGGATTTTTCGAAAGGCGTTATCGAAATCATCGTGCGGCCGAAGAGCTATACATTGGTCCATTTTGTCGTACAGTTTCCGGATGGAACGCGACTGGCG
>DATHIE010000688.1:0-4298 GCA_035316905.1 Chryseolinea sp.
CCAAAGCGTTGTGCGCAATTAAAATTAAGAAACTATGGCTGACATAAGTCCACTTGAGCTCAAGTTTAGATTCGTGCTTGGCGTAATTTGTGTAATTGTTTTCGTCGCGATGATTGTGTTCTCAACGTACGAGGCAAATGAAAAATCAAAAGAATTCCCAAGACTCGATGTTGACACTCAAATAAGTGGGACTGTGACATCAGTTGAAAAAGAGAGAAGTTGGATTCGGCTGACTCTTGATAGTCGGACTAAGCGCGCAATTTATTCTCCCGCAGAGTTGGTAAACTTTGTCAAGGAGGGCGACTTTCTTGAAAAACGAATCGACAGTGACTCAATTTTCATTACTAGGGAGAGTCAAATTTATTCGTTCCGGTGATGTAAGAGAGGGTGAAACTGCGCACAACAACAGGTATGTGAACATTGCGGGCAGAATGCAAAATTTGTAGATTGGTTTTTAAACAACGTTCGGTCACGCGGATAGTTGCGCACAAGTCTGGCTTGGCATCCTTCGTCATTTACCAAGCCCGCCTGCTCCCGCAACGTTACATACCAAGGCGTTGGTGGCAATTGTTCCTGGACAATTACTGCCCAAGTATTAAAAAGTAATGGACTCAGTGATAATCATCGGACTCGTTGGACTATTCATCGCGGCAATATTAGCGACTGTTTACTTCCTTCCGACAATGCTGACCAAGTGGAAGGCATCTACCTTGGGACTTACCTTAACATACGGACAAGCAAGAATTGTCACGAAGGATTTTTGTAATAAAAAGGAATTTTTGTTGACAGTGAAAGAAATTTGGTTCTGGGCTGACATTCCGGTTGACAAACTAACGACTCACTACAACGCAAAAGGGGACTTAAGGAATTTAAGAGACGGAATAATTGAAATGAAACAAAGGAACAGGGACATTGACTTCTCGGCACTTTCGACTTTTGATTTAGCGGGGCGAGACTTAAAAGAAGAAATAAAAAAAGCTGAGACGAGAAATTGGGTCTTCGATTTAAATACAGAGTAGGAACAACAGCCATTAACAAGGTGCATATTTCATTGCGGGTTTAGTCGTTGCATCATGGTTTTAGTTTTTTAAATTTGATTGGCCAGGCTGATTAGTTTCGCGGCAGGTCGCCAAAGTCATTCCCTATGGTCATTTAACTTTGGCTCCTAGCCCGCAACGCAATATGCACGGGCCGTCATGGCCAATTATGTAAAATGAACTACGGATTGATAATTCTGTTTTTGAGTGGACTCATTGACCCCTGTAATGGACAAGGGATTTTCAGGGACTGTCGGACAGTTAACTTTTCGCTTGACAAAGCTGAGCCTTGGCAACGCGATAGTCTGACTTCAGAGACGTTTAAACGGAATTGTTACAGTTCGACTACATACGTTGTTTTGTTCGGTGACGGCGTTTATCAATTTAGACTTGACGGTGAAGTGAATGAACGACTCTCACAGGGGACCTGGACAATTTTATATGACACAATCCGGTTAAAAACGGATAAGAGTGCGACCTCGGCTTTTATTGAGCGACATAAACAAGTCAGCCAGTGGACATATCGAGAAATCACGACAGACAATCTAGTCTTCGTTCGAAAGGACAACGAGTTGGTGGAAATAAGAAAAGAATGATGTGGCCATAACGAAAGCTATAACGCATGCCACCAACAATTAAACAGCATTTTAGAATATGGATAACTTCATAAACGCGATAACGACAGGAGTGATTGACTCAATAGTCTTCGCGGTGTTGGTGTACTTGCTCCAAATTTACAGATACTGGAAAATTCTAAAGAGCAAGTTTCACAATAAGACATTTCAAGGTTTCTTTAAGCAAGCACCTGGTGACAGCGTTCAGACGATAAAGTTATCAGTGAAACAAAATGTTATTCAATTCAAAGGTACGGGTACTATTGACAATGATCCATTTGAGGGCGAGTTAATAATGAATCCGATAAACTTAAAAATTGGCGAAGGGTTTCATTATCATAAAAACTCCGAGGGCTATGGCTTTGTCAAAGTAATAATCAAGGACGACGACACCTTTTTGCTTGAGTCACCTTACATCCAGATGACGGACGAAAACAGAATAGGAACGATAATTCCACAGGCATTTATTTGGCGCAGGAAAAAGTGAAAATAACTGGCCATAACAAAATGTATGTGCCATTGTGGGGGTTGTTGAGTTTTTAATTTTATCTTTCAAACAACGTTCGGTATCGTGTGACGATTTGGAAATCTCAAACCCACAACGGCACATAAACGTTATGCACAATGCTGCGGGACAGAGTAGTGGCCACCCGCATTGACACATTTGCTTGCCGCTCAAACCCACCGCGACATCAAAGCAAGCAAAAGAGCCAATTCCTGCCACCATAGAACTAAGTGGACAGGAATTCAAAATCATCGATCAAAATTGTCCTCAAATACTATTTGTTCATTACCATCTTTAAGCTTAGTATAGTCTATTGACCCTGTACCATCAAAAATGTAAATAAGAGCCACTATTTTGCCGAAATCTTCTTTGTATGTTTCGCGGTATGCGGGCTGACCGTTGAGGTAGATAACTGCATGTCTGTCTTTCACCTGAATTTCCAGTTCCTGCCACTCGTACACATTACAACCCAAAGCTGAAAGATTATTATTATTTCCTGATCTAAAGATCTCTCCTAATTTATATGCTGCTTTTTTTTCGCAACCCTTTCCAGTCCACGAAACACTAAAAGTGTTGACGTCTGTCACAATGATCAAGTCCATCCACGGACATACCTGATGAAAAACCGGATCAGCTTTCATACGAGTAGAAAAGCTGAAGTTGTCTGAGTGAAGATTGAATACCTGACTATTTGTTATCCTTGTGTGAAATCTTTCGGCAAAATCAATATGTCGGTTTACCAATATTGCACTATCCAGATACAATTGTCCTTTGCTTATAAACGTTTCATTTTTCAAATCAACAAGCTCCGGGTCGGAGTCATGGCGATAGATATGAGGCTCCCAACCATTACTGATAATATGTATTGGCTGCCTAGCAATAACGGAGTCATTGGCAATTAACCTTGCTCTGTGAAATCCTGATTCATAATAGATGCTCGTCAGTACCCTATCTTTGGAACTTAATCCGACTCTATGATCTGAATTCCAGGACTGCTGAATATAGAATGTATCTGCCACAACATTCGAAACATCGTAACTAAATATCACCGTATTTGGAATACCTGAAGTTACAGTCGTTGAGGCTTCAAAGTGAACCGGGCCATTTATTTTTGGCGCTTCATTGAGGCTTTTGTCTTTTCGAGGACCTCCTGTTTTAGCAGTAAGCCAAAAAATTAAAGCTCCAACGATCGTAAGAGAAACCAGAGTAAGTATTGCCCAATGAGAAGTCTGCTTTGCATTAGGTTTTTTTTGATTGGATAATTTAAAGTCTTGCCAATCCTTATAATCTAATAAAATGGCCAACGCATTGAGTGTGGCAAGTTGTGGGCTTTGCTTGTAACTATCTTTCCATAGCCGCTTCATTGTGGAAAGGCTGATAATCACCCCGGTTTTCTCCTCAACGTGAGAACATAAGACTTCCAAGTCTCTTTGAGTATAGCCGCTTCCATTGCCGAAGGAGAACTTTTGTTCAATTTGTTTTTTACAAAGGTCTATGAATTGGTGTTCTGATCGTGCCATGCGCGAAATTTAGTACAAAATCCTCTTTGCTTCGATTCTGACCGGATTTTGACCGCTTCCTGAACCCGATCTTTAACGAAGGAACCCTCAGCTTCGCAAAAAAATAAAAAAAATATGAAGACACTGGAAGCGGTCGCGCTCATCCTCGGTTTTTGGGGCTCTGGAAATTTAGTTGCACAGACAATTGTAGGGGCAGACTCTAGAAAATGGATTGCTTACAATTGCAAAGCCGACTTTTCCGGTGGCTCGATCCATCTGATCAACACATCAGGCAAAACGGCCTTACATTGGGTAAAAGACATCAATTTTAAAAATGGCACCATAGAACTAGACATCAAGGGCAAGGATGTAAGCGGAGAAAGTTTTGTCGGTGTTGCTTTTCATGGGATCGACAGCGAGACTTATGATGCAATCTATTTTCGTCCCTTTAATTTCAGAAACCCGGAAAGGAAGGATCGCGCAGTACAATACATTGCTAAGCCTGCTTACGATTGGGATTTACTTAGGGAGAAGCATCCCGGAAAGTATGAACATGCAATTGTCCCCGACACCGACCCAAATAACTGGTTTAATGTTAAAATAGTAGTACTGCATCCTAGCATAAAGGTATATGTTAACGGAT
>DATHIE010000689.1:0-4078 GCA_035316905.1 Chryseolinea sp.
ACGTTTTCAGGTCCAACAAACTCTTTCATTGACTTCTTTATTTCTGTCGCGAGCGTTTCATCATTGTGGAGGTACGGATATCCATGGGCAATATCTATGGTACATGTAGCGCCCATGGATTCGCAGAGGTCTGTGACCAGTTTCGTCAACAGGATCAATGCGCGCTCACGCCATTCGTTGTCCATAGTACGAAATGTGCCGTCCAGCATAACTTCGTTAGGAATTACATTGTTGCTACCAAGAGCGGAGACTCGTCCGATCGATAGCACACTTGGCATTTTAGGGCTGCGGTTGCGACTCACAAGTTGTTGCAGTGCGACAATCACATGACCGGCGATAACAACGGGATCCACAAGCGTTTCAGGCATCGCTGCATGGCCACCTTTACCATGAATGGTGATAAAAAAGTTGTCTGAGCTTGCCATAAACTTCCCTGGTCTGACTCCAACTTTGCCGACCGGCAATTCGGGGAACACATGCTGGCCGATAGCGCGCCAGACCGTGGGATTCTCAAGAATACCACCTGCCATCACTTTCAACGCGCCGCCGGGAATAACTTCTTCCGCAGGCTGAAAAAGAATCTTAATTGTACCGTTCCATTCATTCCTCAGCGTTTTAAGGATTTGTGTTGCAAGCAGCAACATCGCAGTGTGAGCATCGTGTCCACATGCATGCATCACACCGGGAACGGTTGACTGATAATTTGCTGATGAGTGTTCCTGGATAGGAAGCGCATCGATATCAGCCCTCAGTAATAATGTCCTGCCTTTTTCTTTTCCTTCGAGCGTGACAAAAACTCCGGTATCACCAATGGTGGTCACGTTATCGAAGCCTAAGGCATGAAGTTGCTGCTGAATGTACGATGATGTTTCAAGTTCATGGAATGAAAGCTCGGGACGAGCGTGTAAATACCTTCGCCATGTAATGCACTTCTCCTTCCCCTCTTCAGCCAACGCCTTGATCTTTGTAATTGTATTCATTGTTACCTTTTTTCGTCAGGCGTGTGATGGAGATCTTCTGTGTCAAAATCAAGCTACCTGAGAAGCTGGTATAGCCGGGCGTTCGTCCGCTTTGTTCGTCATAATCGAAATGCTGTTGTTGAAGCTCATCTCCATTTTGCCATCCGTAAAGGCGAAAGTAAAAATATCGGTATGCGCGTTTTCGACATATTTCAAAGTCACGACAAGTTTGTTCTGCTCCGCCCAATAATAGTTACTACTAAACTTTGTATCAATCTGCATACGACCGGGGAAGGCGAACAATGTATTCGGCTCTTTTTTATTGTCAGCCGTAAGCCACCGACGGTAGCCACTTTTTATGCGGGTAGTATTTCCATTTTCAGTGATTGAAATATCACATTCGTCCTTGCCCAACGAAAAAGATATCTTTTGTGCGTTTAATTTATTCGCGTCGAACGTATATGAGCGTTTCCCTGTGATCGCAGACAATGCATCACCCGACGCAGTGCCGTTGATCGGCAAAGAGAGTTGGGCACAACGCGTTGTTAGCCTCTGGGTTGCCTCCTTATTTTCCGGTTTTGATTTTACGTCATCCATCGCTGGCAGAATATGATCCCAAACCAACTGCATAGACGCGCCCATATCCTTGGTTTCACTGGTAATTGCAATTACCGCGTTCTTCTCAGGCACAACGATACAATACTGGCCATAAGCGCCATCACCACGATAGCAGCCTGGCTTGCATCTCCAGAATTGATATCCATACCCTTGCCCCCAGTCGGAACTATTGTCCTGCGAGTTAACCTGTTTTTTGGTGGCTTCGGAAATCCATTCTTTTGAAAGCAACTGCTTTCCTTTCCACTCTCCATTCTGGAGATATAGCTGTCCGAAGTTCAGTATATCCTGCGTTCGTATCCGAAGGCCATAACCGCCGACGTTGATTCCTTGAGGATCGGTTTCCCAGTCGGCTCCCTCGATTTCAAGGGGTGTAAAGAGCCTCGGCTTTAGATAAGTCATTACATTCTGGCCCGTTATTTTTTGAACAATGGCAGACAGCATGTATGTGGCGCCGGTGTTGTACAGGAATAGGGAACCGGGTTGGCGGGAAACTTCAAGCTGTAAAAAATTCTTCACCCAATCATTTCCACCTGCTGTCCTGATCCTTTCCATTGTATCCTTATCGTGACCAGTATGCATGGTCAATAGGTCGTAAACGCGCATAGCAGCGAGGTTGTCACTTACTTGCGACGGTAACTTGTCCGGAAAGAAGGAGATCACTTTATCATTCACATCGATCTTCCCTTCACCTTTAAGCATTCCCACTGCAGTTGATGTGAAACTTTTACTTAATGAATAGAGTGTATGAATGTATTCTTTCTTGAACGGTTGCCACCACCCTTCAAGGATAGTCTTCCCGTTGCGGTTAACCATTATACTGTGAAATTCCAGGCCGCTTTTATCCACGGCATCGAAAAAGTTGATTAGACCCTGAGAAGACACTCCCTGTGATTCGGGCGAGAACCGGCTAGTCAACTTCAGTGTGGTATCGGACCCAAAACCGGCATTAGCCAGCAACGGTTGCGCGATCACGTCATGAGCGAGCACGTCATGTGCAAGCAAGCCAATCCCAATACCGCCGTAGCTCAATTCTTTTAGAAACTTCCGTCTTCCGATCATAATATTTCCCTTTAATCGTTGAAAATAGTCATTTGTCCAACACATTTGCAACGCAAAATCATCGCATGAAGCCAGCATTTATATCAAAGGGAATCAGACCGTACGTATTGTTCCTGTGCCTTATCCTATTATCCTGTTCAAAGCCAGAAGCTCCCGACGGACGATGGCTCGCGAACGTTCCATACTCAACGATTACTTACCGTATGGTTTTCGAAAGCAGTGTGTCGGGCCCGCGGCTTTTTAATGTAACGTTCAAGCGTTACGACGTGCCAATGGACACGATATTTTTCAAAGATGACAGCGTTTACTTAAGGTTTGGGGAGTTCTTCACAGAGTTCGGAGGAAGATATGATCGCAAGAACAATAGGATCGTCGGTACTTGGACAACAGAAGATAGCGTGGACATACCAGTTACCTTTCAACCTGTCAATGCCGATACTGTTTTGGGGATGTTCCCCCTAAGAACAAAAGAATATCACTACTCGCCACCAAAGAAAGAAGATGATCAGTGGCCCGTAAGCATCAGTACTCGTCACCAGATCAATCAATCGCTGATCGATAGCCTGACGTACGCCATAATGAAGGAAAAATATCCCGACGTACACAGCCTTTTAATTGCACGAAACGACTCGCTGGTTTACGAAGAATACTTTTATACGTTTCACTCTGCATTCCGACAGAATATTCAGTCGGTTACTAAGAGCTTCGTGTCAGCTTTAGCGGGTATCGCCTTAGCTAAAGGTGAAATCAAAGGCGTAAAAGATCCATTGTGCCGTTATCTTTCAAACTATCAGGAATTGCTTTGCTCCGGACAAAATAAAACGATAACCCTGCATAACGTCTTGTCCATGAGTACAGGTTTGAAATGGGATGAGGCCACCCACGACTATGGAGACCCAGAGAACAGCCTTTCGATGACAGGTAATGATCCACTTGGCTATCTCTTCACCAGGCAGAGATCGTTAACCCCGGAGTTTGCTTACAACTCGCTGAATCATTCTACAATGAACGCAGTGCTGAAGAATACAACTCATATGGATAACGCAACTGAAATAACGTCAAGGCTATTGGCGCCATTAGCTATCGAATCCTTTTTCCTTGGAGAGGAGGACCACGGAGTATTAGGTGATATAGAGCTTAGGCCACGGGATATGATGAAACTCGGTCAACTGTATTTGCAGGAAGGCAGTTGGAACGGAAAGGAAATTGTTTCCAAAGCCTGGGTCAACGAATCGACATCAACAAAAATCGCTGCTAGTTCGGGTTTGGGATATGGCTATTTCTGGTGGACCCGGGACTTTAAATGGAAGGGCAAGACCGTGAGCTCCTTTTTCGCGTGGGGGTATGGCGGCCAGTACATTTTTGTAGTACCTGAGCTGAAGCTGGTCGTGGCAATGACCGGAAGTCATTGGACAACCGATCCCAAAAACCATGTAATGGAA
>DATHIE010000690.1:0-3921 GCA_035316905.1 Chryseolinea sp.
GCTCCTCCCATCTGAACTTTTAATAACCGGGTGGATAGCTCTTTCAATCTTTGTTGCTGACGGTTCACGGGTTGCATCCATGAGTTAATCCGTAAGCCAAAAGTTATCGGTACGGCTAGCTGCCCCCTTGTTCTACCCATACACCGCGTAACTCCATACGTCTTATCCAGTTTTTCAAGATTATTCTTAAAGTCATCAAGCATCTTCGAAAGCAGTCGTATTGCATCGGAGACAACGAGTATCTGAGCTGTGTCCAGCGTATCCTGCGACGTAGCGCCATAATGAAGAAACTCCTTCGTGTCTTCACTCAACTTCTCTCTAAATATTGCCAGCAATGGTATTACGGGGATTCCATTACGGAGCGTTCCTTCCGCAAGATCAGTTGGTTTCACCTTTGTTGTATTCAACACCTGGACGACTGCTTCCGCCGCCGATGAACGAATTATTCCCAGTTTCTGCTGTGTGCTGGCCAGGCTCGTTTCAAACCTTATCATTTTTTCAATTAGTGCCTCGTCTGATACGACGGCCAGCATCTTTTCGCTGGAGAGATACTTGGAGTAGATGGCGGATAAGTGAGTCATTCTTTCAAATCGACAGTTATGTTATTTCAGTTTGAGCATGGTGATGGCATTCTGTTTCAAAATCAACGGTTTCACTTCTTCTTTAAATCCCGCGGTTTCAAAATCTTTTAGCCATCGTTCGGGTGTAATTAAAGGGAAGTCAGTTCCAAACAGGATCTTGTTCTTAAGTTGGGTATTGGCGAATTGAATCAACTGCGGTGGAAAGTATTTCGGACTCCAGCCGCTAAGGTCTATATAAACATTGGGTTTGTGCATAGCTACACTCAGTGCCTCGTCCTGCCACGGCCACGACGGATGTGCGATAATAATAGGAACGTCCGGAAAATCAATTGCCACATCGTCGAGGTGAATGGGATTCGAATATTCCAGCCTTAACCCCCCGCCGCCTCGTACACCACTGCCAAAACCTGAATGCCCACTGTGAAAGAGCATTGGCAACCCAGCTTCTGCTATCACTTCATAGAGATGATAAGCCATCTTGTCATTCGGATAGAAACCCTGAACTGTGGGGTGGAACTTAAATCCCTTGACACCATAGGACTCGATCAAACGTTTCACTTCACGCGCACCCATACGTCCCTTGTGTGGATCCACGCTTGCGAAGGCTAACATCACGTCCGGATTTTCCATGGCAGCTTCCGCCACTTCTTCATTCGGAATTCGTTTGCGTCCAAGCTCATACTCTGCGTCGATCGTGAACATGATCAACGCTATCTTTAAGCTGCGATAATAGTCACATGTTTCCTGTATCGTAGGGCGGTGATCGGTCTTAAAATACTTTGCAAATGCTTCGTCAAACTCCGGTCGGTAATCATCATGAGGCTGACGACAACTCACCTCGGCGTGCGTATGAATGTCGATGGCGATGATTTCGTCAAGATTTAATTTTTTGTCTGACATTTAATATAAGCTCTAATTTTATATTTAGTTAGTCCATGGTTAGGTGCTTCATGAATACTATATACCACCATTAACAATTGACGATTAACAATCAACAATTAACAATTAACCATGGACCATCGACCATGGACTCTACACATAACCCCAGACCATCTTGGCAGTTTTTACAGCAAGTTCAAGTTTTCTCCACTGATCATCCATTGTAATGTTATTGCCGTGAGAGGTGCTTGAGAACCCACACTGTGGACTAAGTCCCATATTTTCCAAAGGCATATAATGCGCAGCCTCTTCAATCCGTTTGATCAATACCGATGGATCTTCAAGAAGCGGAAGTTTTGAAGATATCAATCCAAGAATTACGACTTTGTTCGCCGGTACAAACCTTAATGGAGAAAAGTCACCACTGCGCTCGTCATCGTATTCAAGAAAGTAAGCATCAACATTCAGATCGTTAAACAATACCTCAGCAACCGGCTCATAACCACCTTCGGCGAACCAGGTGCTGCGATAATTGCCACGACAGAGGTGAATACCTATGGTGAGGTCTTCAGGTCTTTTGTCGATAACTGCGTTTATGAGCTCAGCATAACGCCTGGGCAATTGGTTAGGGTCGTCTCCTCTTTGTCTTGCTTCTTCGCGCATCTTTACATCACACAGGTAAGCAAGGTTGGTGTCGTCCAGTTGAATGTACCGACACCCTGATTGGTACAACGCGTTGATCTCGTCTCGATAACATTGTGCAAGATCCTCGAAGAACTCATCCATTTCAGGATAGGCGTGTATATCTATGGCCTTTCTTCCGCCCCGAAAGTGCACCATCGTTGGCGATGGAATGGAAACCTTCGGCGTTTGAGTCACAACTGATTTCAGAAAGTCATAATCGTCTACCTGGATGTTCTTAATGTGTTTTAGCTTCCCGGTCACAGAAAGTTTCGGAGGAGTAAATCCATCGGAAGCAGCCTTGGCATGCGGATTGGCGGCAATCACGCCGGTAACTGAAACGCCGGAAAGCTGCTGAAGAAAATCAAGGTGAAAATAGTCCCGTCTGAATTCCCCGTCTGTAATTGATCTCATCCCCAGACTTTCGACTTTTTTAACCGTCTCCCTGATGGCGGCATTTTCGGCTTCTCTCAGTGCATCGGCAGTGAGTTGCCCCATTTTCCATTGAAATCTTTTTTCGAGCAAATCCTGCGGTCTTAGCAAACTGCCGACTTGATCAGCACGGAAGGGTGGTTGTAGTTTAGGCATTTTCGTCACTTTATTTTGGCTGCATTCTCAGGGCTCCGTCGATCCTAATCACTTCGCCATTGATGTATCGATTTTGAATAAGATGTAAAACGAGGTCAGCAAATTCTTCTGCACCGCCCAATCTCTTGGGAAATGGTATCGATGCAGCAAGGCTTTTCTGAGCTTCCTCCGAAAGGCCGTCTAGCAGGGGCGTCATGAACAACCCTGGGGCTATGGTATTTACGCGTATACCGAACTGGGCAAACTCCCTGGCTGCGGGAAGTGTGAGACTTGTTATCCCTCCTTTGGAAGCCGCGTAAGCTGCCTGTCCAATCTGTCCTTCAAAGGCCGCAACCGAGGAAGTCGAAATTATGACACCCCGCTCCTGATCGTCCATCGGTTCCGCCTGCATTATCTCCGCGGCAACTAATCGAATCATGTTGAAGGTTCCTATGAGGTTCACACGGATCACTCTTTCAAAGTCATCCAACGCTAATGGACCATTCTTTCCCACTATCCTCGCGGATCCGCCGATGCCAGCACAATTGACAAGCACTCTGGGCAATCCAAACCGTTGCTTTAAAATTGATAAAGCCTGCTCAACTGAAGTTTCATTCGACACATCGCACTTTATCGCAAAAGCACTAAATTCCTCAGCAGTCTTTTCACCCAACTCAATATTATTATCGAGTATAATGACCTTGGCCCCGGCAAGTGCCAATGCTTTTGCGGTAGCAGCACCCAATCCTGATGCTCCTCCCGTTACAATTGCCGTTTGATTCCTGATGTCCATGTATCAGTATGTTCCGTTTTTGAAAGTTGATTGCACTTCAACCATGTACTGTGGTAGCGCGTCATCGTAAATTTTTTTCACCAACTCAGGATGATTTTTCAGTACCATTCCCTGATTGACTGATGCCTTATCAGTCACTTCTCCCCGGTCTATAGACAACGCAAAATCGGCAATCAGCGCACGCCTGATTAACGTAGAACTTCCGCTACTCTTTTCGGCAAGGCGATTGAGTACGTCTGCTAACGCGTTCAGTATCTGTGGATGTGCTGCGATCTCTTTAAGAGTAACATCTGCACTCAGGCCAAAGCTGCTCTTACAATAATTGATTTCGGGAAGTACGATTGCACCAACAAACTCATTATCATGACCCGTCAACACCGCATCTTGTATCAATCCATTACCTTCTGCAATGAGTTGGGC
>DATHIE010000691.1:0-4625 GCA_035316905.1 Chryseolinea sp.
TTGCCGGTGGCTTTGTACAAGGCATTGGCGAGTGCAGCAAAGACAGGAGGGAACAATGGTTCACCAAGCCCTGTTGGATCAAACTCATTCTGCACGAAATGAACCTCGATTGCTTTCGGAGCTTCTTTCTGTCTTATGAGACGATATTGATGGAAGTTGTTTTTCTGTGGCACTCCATCTACAAAAGTCATTTCACCAAACAGTGCATTCCCGATTCCATCTACAATACCTCCTTCGCTCATGTTCACTGCTGAATCTGGATTGACAACAATACCACAGTCCACCGCAGCATACACTTTATTGATCACTGGTGTGTTTTTCTTTACCTCAAGGTCAAGCACCTCCGCCACATATGTATTGTGACAGAAATAGGCAGACACTCCCCGGTGTACGTTTGGTTGAGACTCGGACCATTTAGATTTATCACGCACCAATTTCAAAACTCCTGCATATCGGTCAGCGTCGTAATCATTGTTCGTTCCCACTGGATTTTTCTTTGCACGTTCCAGAAGCTCAAGACGAAATGCAATGGGATCTTTGCCTGCAAGTTCCGCTAATTCATCCAGGAAGGATTGCTCCGCACCGGCGATGAAGTTTGAACGAGGTGCTCTGAATGCTCCGATCGTTATGTTCGAGTCAAGTGTCCAACCTTCCGCAAGGTAGTTATCAACTGCACCTGCCGGGAAGCGGTTTGCATGAACAGCATGTTCCGGAATGCCACCACCGCGCACATGGAATGCAATAAGATTATTATCCTTGTCGAGTGCAGCTTTGTACGTAGCGGTGTATGTCGGTCTATAAATACCATACGTCATATCATCTTCACGGGTATAAACCATCTTAACAGGTGCATTCACCTTTTGTGAAATTACAGCCGCTTCAACCATGTGGTGACAGTATGCACGTAAGCCAAATCCTCCGCCCATTCTGGCCAGTTTGATATGTATTTTTTCTTTCGGAAGACCTAACCTCGCAGAAAGTGTTCGTGAGATAAATTCAGGCGCCTGCGTTGGTCCATAAATTTCCGCGCTTTCTGCCGTGACATTCGCGAAACAGTTTACAGGCTCCATTGTATTATGAGCGAGGTAGGGCGCCGTATAAGTTCGCTCAAGTACTTTGGCAGCACTCTTAAACGCCGTCTCCGGATCGCCATCTTTTCGCAATACCTTGGCGGGTTGTTTTCCCATCTCCACCATTTTTGCATTGTGTCCCTCAGTGCTTTCCAAACCTGCCGGAATCTTGACCGTCTGCTTTCCTCCAAATCCCTCAACCACTACGCTCGATTCGGTAATGTTTTCCCACTCCACCTTCAGGGCCTTCTTAGCGTTCATCACTTCCCATGTGGAATTTCCAACTACAACCACCAACTCTGTAAAAGTAGTGGTATCGAAACCGTTGCGTTGGTAATCGTCGGCGAGTGTTTTTATAATGAACACATCTTTAATGCCGGGCATAGATTTCGCGGTGGAATCGTTTACCGATTTCACCTTCTTACCAAATGCAGGAGGATGCGCGATCATCGCGATCAACATTCCCTTTGCTTTATAATCCATTCCAAACAAAGGTTTGCCTGCGACAATACTCGTTCCGTCTACATTTTTCTTCGACGTGCCAATGATCTTAAAGTCATTGACCTTTTTTAACGGTACATCTTTTGGAACAGGCATTGTCGCAGCCTTCGATGCCATTTCTCCGTAGCCCGCTTTTTTTCCGCTTGATTTATGAAGTAATTCTCCAGCCGAGGTTGTGATTTCATCGGCGGGAATACTCCAGGTTTCAGCTGCCGCATTCACGAGCATTTGCCGGGCTGTGGCTCCCGCAGTTCGCAACGGTTTCCATGCCTGTCTGATGGATTGACTACCACCGGTAAACTGTCGAGCGAATCTTTCAGGATAGAAATCGGCCTGCTCAACGATAACGTTTTTCCAGTCGACATCTAATTCGTCTGCAAGCATCATCGGTAATGATGTCTTTACATTTGACCCGAATTCTGGGTTGGGTGCCATCAAAGTAACGACACCGTTCGCTTTTATCTTGATATAGCTGTTGAGTTCGGACCATTCTTCCGCAAGGGTAGCTGCATCACCTGAAGGTGGTGTGAATCCTTCCGCCCAACTGAAGCTAAGTAACATGCCGCCACCTGCAAGGGCAGAGACTTTCAGAAAAGATCTTCTATTTATGGTAGTTTTCATGGGGTCACTGATTAATGATTAGGAATTCGAAGCAGTCTTAACAGCCGCCCTTATTCGTAGGTAAGTACCACATCGGCAAATATTTCCGTGCATCGCCGTCGCTATTTCGTCATCACTTGGCTTCGGATTTTTCTCCAACAAAGCAACGGCAGTCATTATCTGTCCTGCCTGACAGTAACCGCATTGCGGAACATCATGCGCTAACCACGCTTTCTGAACAGGATGGTCGCCGTTTTCTGAAATGCCTTCTATGGTGGTGATCTTTTTATTCGCGACGCTTGAAACTGGCATCACGCAAGAGCGAACGGCGCTGCCGTCGAGAATGATCGTACACGCTCCGCATTGCGCCATTCCGCATCCGTACTTTGTGCCGACCAGATCCAAATGATCACGCAATACCCACAGTACCGGGGTTTTAGGATCGACGTCCACTTCGTGTTTCTTCCCGTTGATGTTCAAACTTATCTTTGCCATGGTTTGAGTTTGTTGAGGGTTTCCTAGATAAAAAGTCAGTAAGCAACTTACACTGAGATGGTTCGAATAACTTACATTTTTCAAGCAGGAAATTGTAATATTCAAACATTTTGCGACGCATTCGCTGTCACCAGTTAAAATTACGACGCAATTGGAGAAACTCCACGGTTTCAGATAAGAATCGGCTAAAAATATTGCCGCAAATGGCGGCAACGCCAAGCGAATTGTTCCAGACGTAATTTCAGTTATTCCCGTAGAACATGAATCCAACCCTTTAGACAATACTCTGGAATTGTATAGAAATAAACACCGGCTTCAAGGTTATCTGCTCTCCAGTCATTGTTATAAGAATCAGTCGAGTAAACATTTTGTCCCCATCTGTTGAAGACAAGGAATGAGCTTCCCTTAATTCTCTCATCTATGGTAAAAACGTCATTGCGCGTATCTCCGTTGGGAGTAATAATATTAGGAATGAATATTTCGGCTTGATCAATGTATACTACTGCAACAGAGTCGCTTACTGTTTCACAACTATTCGTCACATCCACCCAATACACGCCGGCTTCATGTACAGTAATGGATGATTCGGTAGAACCATTACTCCATAAATAGTTAACACCATTTTGTGCTGCGGAGAATGTCGTTAATTCGGAGGAATTGCAAGTGACCTTGTCTTTTCCAAGATCTACATTTAGTGGTGCGGTTTCACTTACAATAAAGCTTTCGGATTTTTGTTCGCATTGATTGCTGATTTTTACAGAATAGGATCCTGCTCTGTCAAAGTTTTTTACGTGTGCGGTGTCGCCATCGTTCCAAGAAATTGTGGCGTCAATTTCACCTAGGTCTACTCTAAAACTGTGTCCTTTGCAAATTACTCCATCCTCTAATGCTGTATTTAAAATCGGAATGGCCGTAACAATAATACTTTGAGAATAGCTCCCGCATGAATTAACCGCTGTGGCTACATAGTTGCCGGCATTGGAAATGTTTCTTTTTTTAGTGACTGACCCGTCGTTCCAGTTAATTGAAGCATTAAGGTGACTCAAATCAATTACATATTCTTCGCCCGGACAAAGGGTGTGATCATTCAATTTAAATTCAGTAATGTTAAGTTCCGTGACGCTTACAGTGTCCCTTGCGGTACAGTTCTGGTCGTTGACGGAAACCCAATATTTTCCGCCTTGTTTTATGTCATTAAAATACTCAATTGAACCATCCTGCCATACACACGTCCACTCGGCATTAGAAGGAACTTCAATTCGCTTTTTCTCTCCGAGACACAAACCAAAATCATTACCTAATGATATACTTGGTGGCTCGTGAACTTCAAAGATGATAGTAGCAATGTTTAGCTTATTACTGAAATCTGTTATGGTTGCGCGTGTTTTGTAAACGCCTGCTGTATTATAGCTGTGAGATGGAGAAAGAGCAATAGAAGAATTTAATGTTCCTGATGTAGGGTCACCAAAATCCCAAGAGATGTTCTTTATATCGGCCACATTCGCCGTTACCGCAAAGGTGCCGCTTTCCTTGGTGCAAAGATTGGAAGCGACGATGTCAAAGCTTTCGTAGCCTATGGACTGGTCACTGAACTTTACGATAAATCCATCCGCATTGTTTTCTGTATCGTTAGGGGAGGTCATTTGAATATTTCCCACCTGTAAGGTTGGCGCGTCAGAATAACCGCTGATATAAAGATCATTGAACAGACCTGCTGAGATTGATGTTACAAGATTAATTATATGTGGTTTGAACTGTTGGAATCCGACAATATTCCCCGCTAGATCAAATTCCAGAACAACGATATTAGGGGCGTTACCCAGAATATTCGAATCTGGACTGGCTTCAAATGAATGGCCGTCCACTTCAGCTTTATAGTAGAAATTGGCCGCAAGAAAATATTTTCCATCCAATGTTTTGCACATGTACGAGGATGAAAACTTTTGAGGAAGGCTTTTC
>DATHIE010000692.1:0-5132 GCA_035316905.1 Chryseolinea sp.
ACCCACAGAAATATGTCCCAAATATTTTTGAGGCAAACGAGAGTGACTATCTGAAAGCGACACATACGATCTACTGTAATTCCCAATACGCGACCTTTATTGAATTCCCTGTCGCGAAAGAATAGTCCTGCGGCGGAACCTATGGTTTTACACGTATTCAAACAGTAACTGACGAACGCCACTCATTGTCATAAACCTGTATTTAGGCTGCTGTCCGTCTATTATTTGCACGCGAAAAGAAGTTATTTGTCTTTTTGATTAACTTTATTAAGACGGGCGCAGGGTGAGAAAGAAATGATCGAATCATTCCATGATATTCCGAAACCTGATACTTTCTAGGGAGAAGAAGTACGTTGTCTTCAGACATTTGTCGTTTTGGATAGTTTATGGAACTCTTTTTCATATTCAAAATAATGTCCGTTCGCTACTCTACATAGGCTGCTTCCTTCCAGCTTGCCTCGTAATAGTCTATTCGCTACTCTACGCTGTTCTTCCGTTGTTACAGAACAAACGATACCCGCTTGTGGTGTTAGTGGCTGTTGGTGCATACATATCTTCGTTGCTCCTGAATTTCACCGGCAGCTTTCTTTTTTTTCGGACGTGGGAGGACGAAGTTCCCAACAAAATGATCCTGGGACTTGCTTTGCATAATCATATCATAGCGTTGTGTATGGGAGCGGTTGCCCTGGGTCTAAAGGCGACGAAGAGCTGGTACGTTAAACAAACTGAAAATCTTGTGCTGGCGAAACTCAAGGCCAGAAACGAGCTTATGCTGGAAAAATCCAATCTGTATCCGGAGTTTATTTTGCAATCACTTTCCAGCCTTCAGGATCGGGTGGACAGGGGAAGCGGCGATGCTCCCGATTTACTGTTGAAATTGTCGGATACGTTGAGCTATATTCTGTACGATAGCCAGGTCGAATTAATTGAATTGGAAAAGGAGTTGGGCATGGTGCGAAACATTGTAAAGTTCAAGGCTATGCATTGGTCGTCGTGTAATATTCAATTCATAATCACGGGAATTTCTGCGGAGAGACAAGTCATGCCGCTGGTTCTCTTTCGAATGGTTGAAAATTTTTTTCGAGTCATGAGTGTTGAAGGCGATATTCCAACGGAGGTCGATATAAGGATGAATATCGATGACGACTACCTGAGTTTCAATGCAGCTATTCAATATTCTCCAGATCGAACCAACCCCTTGGCATTCGAAGACCTCATTACTAAAATGAGGAAACATCTTGATGACACCTATAGCGACGGTTGTGATGCTATGAAGACGGGCAGCGGACAATATTCTGTTTCGGTACCCTTACACCTGATAAAGCAAAGAACGCAGACTAACGATATTCCATCGAAAGAAAATGTATTGGCGTAACCTGTTCTTCACTGATCAAAGGATATTTGTCATCCAAAGACATTTATTGTTTTGGATTCTATGGCTATTGTTTCTCCTGGTAAACCAAAGGGTTAACATCGCCACCATGGGAGACAGGCCCGGACCGTCGATTTGGCAATCCGTTACCCATTTCTTTGCGTTGGTTTGCTTTGAAGCCCCGTTTTGTTATGCGGTGCTTTACTGGCTTTTACCAAAGTACCTTGTAGAGCAAAGGTATATCGAGTTCTTTGTCTGGATGGCTATACTGTATATCCTGCTCAACATTCTGTTATTAACCTTTATCGGCTGGTATTATCTGAATCTGTCTTGGGAAGCCACAGTAGGTCAGATCGGCAGTGTATTTGTCAATCAAACAATGTCTGGCGCTCTACCAATCTGTCTTTTACTTGCTGCATACAAAATGATAAAGATTTGGTACAAGAAAGACGAGGAGCGGGCATTGTTGACGATCGGCAACACCCACGCCGAGCTTTTACTTTTAAAAGCTCAGGTTCATCCTCATTTTCTTTTTAACACGCTCAATAACATTTATTCTTATACGTTGGATCGTTCACCCGTCGCAGGCGAGTTGTTGGGCAAACTCTCTCATATTCTACGTTACATGACTAAGGAATGTGAAGCAAGCAGGGTGTCTGTAGAAAGTGAGCTGAAAATGATTCAGGACTATCTCGAGTTGGAAAGGGTGCGATATGGCCCGCGACTGCAACTCGAAGTGGAGATGGCCGGGGACACGCACCGAAGTTTGATAGCTCCTCTGCTGATGATTCCGTTTGTTGAGAACAGCTTCAAACATGGAGCCAGCAAAATGTTAAAACATCCGTGGATAAAAGTGGGTGTTACATTAAAGGATCAGCGTCTGTATTTTCATGTTTCCAATAGCAGACCACCACCGGCACAAATAACAAATAGGAGTGGACTTGGACTGAAGAATGTACAGCGACGGCTACAATTATTATATCCGGGAGCTCATTCCCTGGATATAAAGTCTGACGATGATTCTTTTTCGGTTGATCTCATGGTCGAATTTGATGGTGGCGACGACGGAATCTCAAAAGATTCATTTCTTCCGAATGGCAAATCGGTGGTTCCTTTTTAGTCGACGATATGCACAGGGGAGCGCGTGGTAGCTCAGCTGTTGAGGGATATGGTTTTAGCGGCTTGAAAATCCATCTCCCCATCTCTTTAAACCAGCAGCCTCTTTGCACCAGCCTTTGGCCAAAACTAACAATATTCTGCCCTTAATGTCGACGAGTGCCACTCGTCGCCGGACTGCCATATTCTGTCTGGCCTATGTCTATAAAATGTCAATTAAAAGAAGTTTTTAGTCCTTTTGACTAAATTTAGATAACACCGAATTGAGTGGAAGGGAAAAAGTTTGGACCGTCTGTGCATGACAATTCAGAACCTGATATTCTCTCAGAAACAACCTGGCCGGCCCCCGAGGCATTTATTGTCTGGTGCCTCTTCGATAAAGTGTTTCATCATCAAAACAACAATCCACTCCAATTGAAAACCAGCAAATCACCAGTCTATGCCTGAATTTAAAAAAATACAGTGTCTTGCAGTAGATGATGAGCCGCCAGCGCTTAATGTGATTCAAAAGCACATCGAGTCGGTTCCGACTTTGGTTTTGACTTCTACGTGTAGTAACGCCGTTGAAGCCATGGAAAAATTACAGCAGCATCAAATAGATTTGCTTTTTATCGACATACAAATGCCCCAGATACTGGGAACTGATTTTATTCGTACACTTAAGAATCCTCCCAAGGTAATTTTTACGACCGCATACCGGAAGTTTGCAGTGGAGGGGTTTGAACTAAATGCCGTCGATTATCTGCTAAAGCCGATTTCCTTTGAACGGTTTCTCAAAGCCGTTAACAAGGTGATGGACATCTCGATTCCGATGGCCACAAGCGGACAGAAGGCTCCTGAGACTGGAAAGAACGGTGGTGCTGACTCGTTGTACTTCAGGTCGGACCGCAAGATGGTGAAGGTTATGTTGGACGAGATTCTTTACATCGAAAGCCTCAAAGACTATGTTAAAATTATAACGACGGCGAAGACAATTATTACCAAACAATCGATTTCATCGCTGGAAGATCTTTTGCCCAGGGATGCGTTTGTCAGAATTCACAGATCCTACATCGTCGCGCTCAAAAAGATTGAATCTTACAATCATGAAATGATCGTTGTTGGCAAAAAAGAGTTGCCGATAAGTAGAATGTACAAACACGAAGTAAGTAAGATGTTTTAAGTGACTAGCTTGACTCCTTCTCATGAAGGCTGAAGCTATACTGCGTGGAGGACAAATGCACAAGTTCTGATAGCTTTGGGAACTTGTGCCACGGATCTTGTGAATGCCATACGAACACACCTTCAAGGGGAGCGACCTTAATTCGGTTGACGTCTAGGCTGAGCAAAGTGGTTTGTTGTCTTTGTTATCCACACCTATAATTGGTTTCTATGGCGATTTTTTTTAGTATTGGTATGTACCTTACGGCCGTCAAAATTGAAAACCAAAAACCTGTTTATTCTTTTTCTTTGCCTCTTATCAGCTTGCGAAAAACCAAAACCACGAGCAGGCTGGATTGACAAGGAACGATTACTCAACGCAGGTCAGGATCCTATGAACTGGATCTCCCTCGGCGGAAATTTCAAACAGCAACACTACTCACCACTTGCGGACATCACTGCTGAAAATGTATCAACGCTTGGATTAGTCTGGAGTTATGATGCACGCTCGCGACGCGGACGGGTGCAACGTGGTTTGGAAGCTACACCGATCGTGGTTGATGGTACCCTTTATACTTCTGGAGCCTGGGGTGTGGTGTACGCGCTTGACGCAAAGACGGGTAAAGAGATCTGGCGTTATGATCCGGACATTGATGGAAACTACGCGCGAAGAGCATGTTGTGATGTAGTGAACCGCGGTGTGCAAGTGTGGAAAGGAAAGGTTTACGTGGGTGTTTTGGACGGTTATCTGGTTTGCCTCGATGCAGCAACCGGCAAAGTCGTCTGGAAGATTGATGCTATAACTGATCGTGAAAGATTCTATACAATAACGGGTCCTCCCCAGATTGCGAACAACGTAGTGGTTATTGGTAACAGCGGTGGTGAGTTTGGTGTTCGTGGCTACATCACGGCATATGATCTTGAAACCGGTAAACAGGCATGGAGATTTTTCATGGTGCCTGGTGATCCCAAGAATGGTTTTGAACACCCTGAACTGGAGGAAGCAGCGAAGACATGGGATCCTGATTCCTATTGGGACGCGGGACTTGGCGGAACTTCCTGGGGCGAACTTACTTATGATCCCGAACTCAACTTGCTCTACGTGGGCACGGGAAATTCTTCGCCCTACCCGATTTGGTTTAGAAGTCCTTCAGGTGGCGATAATTTATTTCTCGCCTCAATACTCGCCATCAATCCAGACACCGGCCGGTTAGCTTGGCACTATCAGACAACTCCGGGTGAAATATGGGATTTCACGTCAACTGCTAATATGGTATTGGCGGAGCTGGAAATTGAAGGGCGCTTACGCAAGGTATTGATGCAGGCACCGAAGAATGGATTTTTTTATGTATTAGATAGAGAAACCGGCGAGTTTATTTCGGCCGAAAAATTCGTTCCTGTAAACTGGGCCAGTCACGTCGATAAAGTAACTGGACGACCAGTATTGACTGGCGAAGGATGGTACAAAGAGAAATCAAAGCTCGTCTATCCGGCGATGCCAGGC
>DATHIE010000693.1:0-7237 GCA_035316905.1 Chryseolinea sp.
GCCAAAGCAGGGTCTATTATTATCGAGATTTTGGAGCGCATGCATCAGAATTTGAAACAATAAAAATTTTTGCCATACGACTTAACAGTGTAAATTTTCTGTTCAATGAAAACTAAGACCCTATCCCGACATAGTCGGGGCCTCAAATCTCTCCTTCGAATATTCGTCATAATCATTCCGATGGTTACGATGTCATCGATGCTGAATGCACAGACTGTGCTGGATGCTTACATCCAGGAAGGACTCAAGAGCAATCTTGTATTACAACAAAAAACAATTTCGTGGGAACAAGCTCAGCAATCCCTGCAGATTGCGAGGAGTTTTTTCCTTCCTTCGGTCAACCTGTTAACAGATTATACATCGGGCGAAGGTGGCCGGAGCATTTCTATGCCAATAGGCGACCTGCTCAATCCAGTTTACGCCTCGCTCAATCAGATAACTCAGAGCGATAATTTTCAACAGGTTGAAAATGTAAATCAGAATTTCTTTCCCAAAAACTTTTATGATGCGCGGGTACGTACATCCGTGCCGTTGATCAATACCGATCTGTACGTGAACCGCACCATCCAGGGACAACAAGTGATGATGAAACAATTTGAACTTGCGGCGTACAAAAGGCAGCTAGTGTATGATATCAAGTCAGCCTACTTTATCTACCTGGGTGCAAATGCAGCAGCAAAGATCTATGAAAGCGCATTACAGCTGGTAACAAAAAATGTAGAAGTAAATGAATCCCTTCTCCGTAATGGCAAAAGTCTGCCAGCAAACTATCTGCGCTCAAAGAGTGAACTGGAGCGCGTAAAGGCCGAGCTGAACAGCGCTCAAAACCGAGTGGCAAATGCGAGGAAGTATTTCAACTTTCTCTTGAACCGGGATCTCGATGCAGAGATTGATGCCAACTACAATGTATCGGAAGCTGAGCCGGCCGATACAACCCACCTGGCTGTGGAGGGACGCGAAGAGTTACAGATGCTGAGGACTGCAAAAGAAATTAATGAATCCACGCTAAGACTTACCAAACTGAGTCGAGTTCCAAAGGTCAGCGCGTTCTTCGATTTGGGATCGCAGGCGGCCAGCTGGAGGGTGAACGAAAATTCAAGGTATTACCTGATTGGCGTACAGCTATCCATGCCGTTGTTTCAGGGCTTTAGGACAAACCATACAATTCGGCAAAACAGTCTCGAGATCGAAAAGACTCAATTAAGTTTAAGCAACACCACACAGCAGCTGAATCTTGCTGCGATGGTTGCCAGAAACGACCTTCAGACTGCATCACAAAATTACCATGCTTCACGCGAACAGCTGAAGTCGGCACATAGTTATTTCAACCTTGTTGAGAAAGGATATCAACAGGGCGTCAACACCCTGATAGAATTCCTGGACGGCCGTAACCAATTTACCTTATCTCAATTGCAGCAAAATGTTAGACTTTACGAGATGCTCATAGCATCCGCGAAGCTCGAACGCGAAACTGCAGCCTACACTTTTGAAAATTAAACTCTTTGTAATATGAAAAATCATAAAATGAACTTGTCGCTGTTATTGATCGCGATCGTGCCATTTGCACTCCAATCGTGTATTGATGGCAAGAGTGCCACTAACGTGATACCGAAAGCATCTGAACCTGTTCCGGTAAAGGTCATCCAACTGCAAAAGACGAGCAGCAATAGTGTCATAACAGCTTCTGGACAACTCACTACTGAAGATGAAACCCTTCTGGCATTCAAAACAGGCGGAGTAGTTAATAAAGTTTATGTTAAAGAAGGGGACCAGATTAAAACAGGTCAATTACTAGCGAGTCTCGACCTCACCGAAATCAACTCAACCGTCGCACAGGCACAACACAACGTCGAAAAGGTGCAACGCGATTTCCAGCGGGTTAGTAACCTGTATAAGGACAGTGTTGCTACGCTGGAGCAATTACAGAATGTTGAAACAGCATTATCTGTCGCAAGGGAACAACTTCAGACTGCCACGTTCAATAAGAGCTTCTCTACCATTCATGCTCCAGCAAATGGATTTGTATTACGCAAGTTTGTGAATACCGGCCAGGTAGTGGGCGTCGGCGATCCGATCTTGTTGACGAACGCAGCGTCACAAGGTTCATGGATTTTAAAAGTTGGCGTGAGTGACAAAGAATGGTCATCGGTCCGGATGGGTGATCGGGCAACCATCAAATTGGATGCTTTCACAGACAAAACATTTAGTGCTTCCGTCACGCGGAAATCGGAAACTGCCGATCCTCAAACAGGTTCATTTACAGTCGAGCTGCAAATAAAGAACGAAGGTGTAAAACTGGCTACCGGAATGTTTGGCGCGGCTATCATTCAGTCTGCCGAAAAACAATCTTCGTGGAGCGTGCCATACGAAGCTGTGCTTGATGCCAACGGTAACGACGGGTTCGTTTTCATAACGTCGGATAATAAGACGGCAAAAAAACAACCGGTAAAGATCGAAGCCTTTGACGGCACATCTATGCGAATCAGCAGTGGGTTGGAGAATGCCCCGGCATTGATAGTGTCTGGAAGCGCTTATCTCTCTGATAATTCACCCATCATCATCCAAAAATAAATTATATGAAGATCTCTGAATT
Organism: Chryseolinea sp.; assembly: GCA_035316905.1. GTDB lineage: Bacteria > Bacteroidota > Bacteroidia > Cytophagales > Cyclobacteriaceae > Chryseolinea. Next base: position 2,594 of record DATHIE010000693.1, read on the forward strand.
TGCGGTGAAGAATTATCAGTTCACCCTGATTATGTTTCTCATGGCGGCAGCCGTCGGAATTACTACTCTACTCACGATGCCACGCAGCGAAGACCCCGACATTGAGGCTCCACAGTTCGCGATTGTTGTTGTCTACCCCGGTACGAGTCCGAAGGATATGGAAGAACTGGTGGTTGACTTGCTGGAGGAAAAAATAAACGGCCTTGAGGACATGAAGCGTATCAAGACGAGCATTAACGATGGCCTTGCCGTACTGCGAGTGGAGTATAAGTATGAAAGCAATCCCGATGACAAATACCAGGAATTGGTTCGTGAGGTGAATAGCCTTCGTCCTGAATTACCACGTGATATATTCAGCATTGAAATAAAAAAATTCCAGCCGTCGGACGTGAACGTTATACAAGTTGCACTTATCTCTGAAAACGCGTCGCGGCCAAAGCTTAAAAAATATGCTGAAGGCCTGAAAGATGAATTGGAAAAGATATCAAGCTTAAAGAACGTCGAAGTGCAGGGACTTCCCGAACAAATCGTCCGCATCGAACTCCGCCTGGAAAAGATCGCACAGATGCATATTCCACTCGATGCAATCACGGGGAGCCTCCAAAGCGAGATGGCTAACATCCCCGGTGGAAGTATCGAAGCGGGATCGAAGTCATTTAGCGTCAAGACAAGTGGTAACTATACTTCTTTGGAAGAAGTTCAAAACACCATCGTATACACTGCCAATGGCAAAAATATCCTGCTGAAAGATGTGGCCGATTCGTACATTACTTTTGACGAAACAAAACACATCACCCGTCTGAATGGTCATCGCTGTGTCTTTGTAGTGGCTGCTCAAAAGCCGGGCTTGAACATCACAAGCACCCAAAAACAATATAAACCGATACTGGAGGCGTTTGCCAAGACACTTCCGTCTAACATCGACATGATTCACCATTTTGACCAGGCCGAAAATGTCAACGGCCGCTTAGCTGGCCTGGGAAAGGATTTTTTGATCGCGATATTACTTGTAGCCATAACGTTGCTACCTCTCGGCCTCAGGGCTGCATCTATTGTAATGATCTCAATACCACTGTCCCTCGCGATAGGTCTTGTATTCCTGAACATGTTTGGTATAAGTCTTAATCAATTGAGTATCGTCGGTCTGGTTGTTGCCTTGGGTTTGCTCGTCGATGATAGCATCGTTGTTGTGGAAAACATTGAACGCTGGATGCGCGAAGGACATTCGAGATTAGATGCCACTATTAAGGCAACTCGCCAGATCGGTCTGGCGGTTGTAGGATGTACCGCTACGTTGATCATTGCATTTATGCCATTAGTATTCCTGCCCGAAGGCGCAGGCGATTTTATCCGAGGATTGCCTTTAGCGGTGATAATGTCAGTGCTCGCATCCATGGTGGTTTCGCTAACGGTCATCCCATTCCTGTCAAGTAGGTTGTTGAAAGATAATGGTACAGACCACGGAAATATTTTCATGCGTGCCTTGCAGAAGCTTATACATGGAAGCTATTCGCGCCTGCTGGACAGAGCCCTGAACTATCCGAAAGCCACGTTGGCTATCGCGGCGGTGATCTTCTTTGCGTCGCTTCAGCTTTTTGGAGTGATCGGATTTGGATTGTTCCCTGCCTCCGAAAAACCACAATTTATAATTAATACCCTCACACCATTACAATCTAACCTTCAACGCACCGACTCTGTAGCTACAGTTGTCGATGAGGTGGTGAGCAAGATCCCTGACGTAAGCTACTTTGCTACCAACGTCGGTAAAGGAAATCCCAGAGTGTATTACAATGTTGTTCAGGAAAATGAGCGTACAGACTTCGCCCAGACATTTGTACAGTTGCAAGAACATACGTCTCCCGAAAGAAAATTGGAGATCATTAACGAACTCCGTGACGCCTTCCAACAATACCCTGGTGCAAAGATCGAAGTGAAGAATTTTGAACAGGGCCCGCCAGTAGTAGCACCGGTAGAGGTAAGGTTATTCGGAGATAACCTTGACACACTTCGTTCAATTGCAGCGCAGGTGGAAAAGTTATTGAAACAAACAGAAGGAACTATTTATGTTAATAATCCCGTCGCCAACCTGAAGAGCGATATCCGCGTGGTCATTAACCAGGAGAAAGCCAGGATGACCGGCATAAATACCGTTGACATCGACCGTACGGTACGCCTCGCCGTCGCCGGACTGGATATGGGCAAGTTTTCTGATGCCGATGGCGAAGATTACAACATACATTTAACAACGCCGAAAAAAGAACGTGCATCGCTGCAATCTCTGGACAATCTATTCGTAAATAATCGTTACGGAGCGGCAATTCCCCTGGAACAAATTGCAGGTCTAAAACTTGAAACATCGCCATTAAGTATTGACCACTATAACAAGAACAGAATGGTATCGGTTTCGGCGTTTGTACAAAAAGGATTTTTGAATGACAAGGTGATCAGCGATGTGATTGCTAAAATGAACAACACAAAACTACCCCAGGGATATAGCTATATGATGGGAGGCGACGTGGAGGCTAGCAATGAATCATTCGGCGGGCTTGGTACTATTATCATTGTAACAGTTTTCCTTTTCATCGCAGTGTTGATCCTTATGTTCAAGACGTTCAAGAGTATGTTGATAGTATTGAGCGTGATTCCCCTTGGAATTGTAGGCGCGGTGCTTGGATTGCTATTCACGGGTAACCCACTATCATTTGTTGCAATAATAGGATTGATAGCACTAGCGGGCGTTGAAGTCAAAAATTCAATACTGTTGGTGGACTTCACCAACCAGTTGAGGCAACAAGGCAAGTCGGTGGACGAAGCAATTCGTGAAGCAGGTGAGGTGAGATTTTTACCGATCGTGTTGACTTCGCTAACCGCAATAGGAGGATTAATGCCGATAGCGCTTTCGGTGAATCCATTGATATCACCGTTGGCGGTGGTGTTGATTGGAGGATTGATCAGTTCGACCATTCTGTCCAGAATTGTGACGCCGGTGGTCTACAAATTAATTCCGCCGAAGATTCAGGTTGCGACAGTTTAGATCGTACGATGACACAAAGCAAAAGGCCGGCAGAAACAGCCGGCCTTTATTTTTAGCCGATAAAACCAACTAAGACGACGAGTGAATTACTTTTTTCTACCTGTTGATGCACGATTGTTCTTGGCAAAGTAGCCATCATGGACAAACGATTATTGCTCATTGATCATTGCTTCGTAGCCTCGCAAGAATACTCAAACGTATCCCCACCCGATATCATCTCATAATCGAAATGAAGAATATTTCCATTTAGCGTGCCATTTCCTGATATTTTAATGGTAGAGTTGGCGGTAAAAGTTTGAGAGGGAATGGTCAGAGTATTTCCAACTATGGTGCCTTTTACCGGTACAAACATAAAATCACCGAAGTTGCTGATCTCTATGTTCGCTCCACCATCCGCGGATTTGGAAATAGTGACGGTATAGTTGTCAATATCATTGTACATGTCTGTTTCTTCCACATCATAGGTGCCGACAAGTTTCGCGACATCGGGATTGGTGTCATCATCATCATCTTTACAACTACTTACTAACAAAGTAGCAGAGAAGAACAGGAGGCAAATGAATAGTGGAGAAAGAAAGCTAAGAGAAGCAAACTTTGCTACTCCATGTGTTGGAGGGCGTGTGTTGTTTTTCATGAGGTAGTGTTTTAGGTGTGGTAAATTTTTTAAACAAAAGGCCTCACCCTCATCCGTCAAGGAGAGGGTGAGGTAAGCCTTTATTTCTTACTCGCTGTGCAAGTTCCGGTATAATCCAGGTATCCTTCGGTCGTATAGCTGAATTTTAATATTCCATTCTCGATAGATCCAGAACCATACACTTCAATGGTATTGCCGCTATTTGGATTCGTGAACGACTGCCTGGGGATATCGAACAGGTTTCCATGGACGGTTGCTTTAATAGGAGTATTGAACATGTCGGCAAAATTTGAGAATTTAAGCTCGTTGGTTCCTCCTTTGGAAACGGTCACGTCATATTCGTAAACATAGCCTGATGATCCGCTGATGTCTTCTACCGTGTACGTTCCAACAAATTGACTGCTAGTGTCTGGGCTTTTGACATCATCGTCGCTACAACTTGCCAATACAATGGTCAACAGGGTAAGGATGACAAAACCGATTAAAAAACCAGCCTCTGCATGCTCGGGAATTCTACCTGTTTTTTCTGTGGGGGTGTTTTTTTTTGTGTTCATAATAGTACGATTTTATTATTGTTAGTTTTTGAAAAGGGTCTCTAAATGTGAAGTGTTCAGTTCATGCCGAGAACCTCTGTATATGCAGGCTCTATTTGCGTGGCAGGAATAGGTTTCGCCGTGCGGTTATAAATTTTGTCCTTGGCCTCACCATAAAAAGTGATCAGAAAAGACAAAACCAAAAAACCTACGGATATGCCAACACCAATGGTAAATGCTTTAAATTTTAAAGGCGTTAATGATTCAGTTTTCATAGGGGTCGTTGTTTGTTGTGTGTTGATACGACAAACCTATTACCCCGGCGAACGAAAGGCTTAACACAGTTGGGACAAGCTTTAATACAAATGGGACAATGGTCAGGGAGCGGGTAAAAACGCGGTTTTTGAAATGAAATTCGGATGGTGATCGGATGGTGAATGGTG
>DATHIE010000694.1:0-3001 GCA_035316905.1 Chryseolinea sp.
TCGCTGCTTTTATTGACTGGTAACTGACGGTCATCAGCGTGATCGCAATTGCGGACACGCACGTCGTTAAAAAAACCCAAAGCGATATTTCTGTCCTGTATTCCAATTTCTGGAGCCAGGAGTTCATCATGTAATACCCGATCGGAACTGCAGCAGCACAAGATATTACTACAAGCACAGCAAACTCTTTCGACAGCATTCTCCAGAGCGTCGCGACACTTGCACCCATTACTTTCCGTATACCTATCTCTTTCGTGCGCTGCTCTGCGACAAAGGAAGCGAGGCCGAACAAACCAAGGCACGAGATTACGATAGCAAGAACAGCAAACACGCCTGCAAGTTTTCCGACGCTTTCTTCCTGACTGAACTTCCTGCCATAGACTTCGTCAACAAATGAATATTCGAATAATGCCGTTGGCACAATTTTATCGAACACCGATTTTATTTTTAGCAATGCTTCACTCGCGCTTTTTGTCGGATTGATTCGTATCTGGATATGACCAAACATCTCCGGACGGTAAAAATAGACCGTCGGCCGGACTGGCTCGTACGGTGACGACATCACAACATCTTCGATCACTCCGACGATGGTCTTCGACCAAATGAAAACACCAAATTCATCGAGCTTGATCAGCTGTTGACCAACCGGATCTTTCAATCCCATATATTTCACGGCGGCTCGATTGACAATGACCACATTTGTCGTATCTGTTGTAATGTCTTCCGAGAAGTCACGGCCTTCGACTATGTTCCAGTTGATCGTTCTTCCGTACTCCGGAGTGACCCAGCACGTCGCGAAATCTCCTTCCAGATTTGGATCTTTACCGGCCCAGTTGTAACCGCTGATGAAGTTCCAAATGCCAGTAAGCGGGCTCGACGAAAGTGCAACAGCATATACAGCTCCTGAATTCATAAGTTCCGTTTTCAAGGCGTTCATATTTTTCCTGATAGATGGATCGTTCATCCTTACTGTGATTAAACCATCCTGATTGTAACCCACCGGCCTGTTACGCGCAAACTGTACCTGATCGTAAACAACGACCGTTCCAATGCTCAACGTGACAGATACGGTGAACTGTAACACCACAAGTACCTTTCGTGGCAACGCTGCCAGGCGACCTGTACGAACTCTTCCCTTTAAAACTTTTACAGGCTGAAACGACGACAGATAAAATGCAGGATACATACCTGCCGCAAGGCCAGTGATGATTACAAAACCCACAGCGATCATCCAGAAAAACAAATTTGTAAATGGCAGGTGGATGTCTTTATCCGAAAGTTGGTTGAATGGCTGCTGAAACAGCATCAGCAATAAGAGCGACAGCATGAATGACAGAACGACGACCACAAACGATTCGCTCAGGAATTGTACGACCAGCTGATTTTTGGATGAACCGATCGACTTTCTGACACCGACTTCTCTTGCACGTTGTTCCGAGCGTGCAGTGCTGAGATTCACAAAGTTGATGCATGCAAGAAGCAACACGAAAATGCCAACTATGCCGAACAACCAAACGAAGGTGATCCTCCCTTTTGACGGCCGGCCATTTTCGAATTCCGAATACAAATGCCACGTGCTCATGGGTACCAATCGGGCGAAGGGCTCAGACCGTTCAATGGTCGCATAGAAATCTGCAGGAACATGATCTTTATAGAGATCTTTGATCGCAACATTCACCTGCTCGAAAGAAACATCCGGTTGAATTTCAACAAAGGCAGGGAACTGCTTGTTGTCCCAGTCGGTTTCCGCATTCTTTATCCACGGGTGCGACAACGCCCACAGTGACCACGGAGCAAAGAACTCAACCGTTCCAAATGCGCTATTTTGTGGAATGTCTTCATAGATGCCCGTAACCTGGACATCAATCTCGTTTGATATCCGGAGGGATTTGTTCATGGGGTCTTCGGCGCCAAACATCTCTGCAGCCGCAGACTCTGAGAGAATGATTGAGTGTGCGTCGTCAAGGCTCTTATAGTTACCCTTGATCATTTTTATCGAAAGCATTTCGAGGCCCTCGGGTTCGATAAATTCGCCGACTTTGCTGAATTTGTATTCGCCGGATGTTATGGGGAAATCATTGATCCAGTACGCCTTGACTACGTGTTTGAAATACTGTGAATAGTTGCTCTTGAGCACGCCCGCCACCGGGTATTGCATCCCAACTGTGCCGCGTATCTGGGAAGTGGCCGGGTCAGTGTGGCCGTTCCAAAGCTGGGCAATGCGTGAGTAGTTCGCATGATACTTATTGAACGACAGTTCGTCATAGATCCAAAAACCGATAAACATGGCGGTAGTCATGCCCATCGCCAGGCCGCCGACATTGATCAACGAATAGACTTTATTATTGAGAAGATTGCGCCAGCCGACTTGGAGATAGCTCTTGATCATACCTCATTGGTTTAGTGTATCAATGAGAACTCACAGGTTGAAGAGAGGTTACGATTGAAGGCCAGGAATATTTGCGCTTAAAGAATTTTTTACATTAATGTTTTTTAACTCAACGTTCACCACGCCAAATATTTGTAAATCACACGTATCAGTTTGTAGGCCTCTTCCATATTCTTTGCCTGATACGAAACCGTATAACCGTCTACACGCTTCATGCCCGGAATACTCATCGCGACATCTGCCCGGGTGGGCACATCTACTTTTAGCTTGAATTCAATTGGGTCTTGTGTGAGAGGCTTCGCTTTCTTTATTTCTTTTAATGCCGCTTTGGTCTGCGCCTGCAAGTCTTTGATCACTACATCCGGGTGAATCAGTTTCGCAGCACTGGCACCAATGGCTTCTTTGGTGATGACAGTACGGGTGGTGGTCAATTTTTTAATCTCCTCACTAAAACTCCGGTCGCCACTGGCGAGAATCACGGGAACACCTAATGCGTTCGCGAAGTAAGTGTTCAATCCACCCTCACCAACTTCCACTCCATTCAGCCAAAGTCCTTTTACAACGCTCGAGCCTGTATGTGCCAGAAAGCCATTCTCTGTTCCGGCCATTGCG
>DATHIE010000695.1:0-8296 GCA_035316905.1 Chryseolinea sp.
TTATTCGTGAGTATAGAGGATGCAACCAGAGTTGGAAGCGTTTTCAGACAGCTTCAGCCCTACCGCGAGGCGAATAACAAAATTCGGCTCGATTTCCAGATTCAGGAATTGAGTCTTACTCAATTTGAATCGATGGCTAAGGAGGACAGGGCAAGCGATGCGCGTATAAGAACCAATCCCGCTCCACCGAAATCCGCCATTATTGGGGCGATTACCATGGGCTTGCCGATACTGCTTATTGCTTGTTTTAACCTTACTAATACAGCCATTGCTATCTCGTCCAGACGGCTAAAAGAAATTGGTATTCGGAAAGTTATGGGAGGCAAGAGAAAACAATTGATAGTCCAGTTCATCGGAGAGACAACATTTATATGTTTTCTTGCGCTGATAGTTGGGGTATTGCTTACTGATCTCCTTGTTGCCGGATGGAACATCGCCACCTCCAACAACATACATCTCACAATGAGCTACTCAAATAATGCAGCGTTCGTCGCATTTTTATTCGGCATATTACTGTTCACTGGATTCTTAGCCGGAAGTTACCCTGCATTCTACATCACAAAATTTCAGCCTGTTGCTATTCTTAAGGATAAGCTAAAGCTCGGAGGCACAAACTACTTCACGCGGACATTGCTGGGAGCACAGTTTACCATATCACTGATTGCGATTGTATGTTCTATCGCTTATATAAGGAATGCGCACTACCAGGAGCAATACAACCTCGGCTTTGACATTCGTGGTTCAATAATCTCCTGGCTGGCTGGTGAACAGGAATTTACGCAATACCAGAATGCTCTGGAACAAAATCCAGATGTGATCTCCACAGCAGGCGCCCGCAGTGGAATTTTCTCAAATAGACAGCACAAACCTGTCAAATTCGAATCGCAGCAGGCAGAGGTCGACATCATAGAAGTGGGTGACAACTATCTCAAGACGATGGGATTGGACCTTTTGCTCGGACGTGATTTCATCAAAGATTCCAGGTCAGATGAAAAAGAGTCGATCATTATAACAGAAAATATGGCAGGTCTGTTTGGATGGGAACACCCAATAGGTAAAGAAGTAATACTTGGCGACTCGCTTAAATTAATTGTCGTTGGCGTAGTGAAGGATGTCTACACGCAAGGGCTATGGCGTGAAATGGAACCTATGATGATCAGGTATATTCTGCCTGAGAAGTATGATCAGATTATCGTTAGTGCAGATCCTGAGGATGTAGCCGCTGTTAATGGTGATATGAAAAATAAATGGAGCATCCTTTTTCCAAGTCGCCTTTATAGTGGAAAAATGCTTATCACCGGAATTCAGGAAGTCACGGATGTCAATAAGAGCATCATGCAGGTCTATGGTTTCATTGCAGTGATCGCGACCCTGTTGTCGGCTACAGGTCTTTATACACTCGTCTCGCTGAACATAATACGTCGTATGAAGGAGATCGGTGTTCGGAAAGTACTCGGTGCGTCGGTCTACCACATTTACAGGATAGTCAATATGGAGTTTCTGATCATTTTGATAATAGCGTTTGCACTCGGATCGTGGGCAAGTTATAACCTGACACAGGCAGTGATGAGCAGTATCTGGAAATATTATCAGGGCGCTAATGGATACTCATTCGCTATCGGAATCACGTTGATGCTTATCGTTTCTGTTTTGACGATCGGGTATAAAGTATTCACGGTGGCAACGATGAACCCAGTGAAAACTTTGCGTGACGAATAAACCGTTATCTAACATTTGCCAAAAGAATATGACCGGACACTGCAAGACCAGCCCTCAGCAATGTTGCCTTTGAAGCAAAGTTATTTGAACCTGTGCGTGCGGCTGGCACCCGTCCTGATAAATAGCATTGAACTTTGACTTCCTGGACAAGGAAACTTCCAAATCCCATTCGACGGCAATCCTCTCTTACCTCCATATAAATATCTGCGAAGGGCATGTTGTAGTGAAGGAAAAAACCACCAGTTGCAATAACCTCTCCTTTCCATTCCACAACAAAGTTCCCTGGAGGCTCTGCGTGATGTTCGAATATCTTATCCTGTGGAGTGGCGGCCCGGAACGCGCCTTCCGCTGGCTTCAAATGAGTCACTCTGTCGTCGGAGAAAAGAATTGTATCTGAACTCAGCTGAGTTCCGTAAGTATATGCAAAAGATGTCAAAAATAGATCGTTGGTTTGGCATTCGATAAAAGAAGCACCTGACACTCTGAGAAATTCTTCGAAAGCACGCGGACCGAGACTTCTGAACGGGGGAATGATATAGAATTCAAAAATAGCGTCACGATCGTCGATCTTTTCATTTCCCTTCACAGCTCCATAACCAATCCGAACCCCGTTATACTGGATAATGTAATTATCACTCCACCCACGCGCATGGCAAGAATCATATCTAATCTGAAAATTGTTTTGCTGCAAAAACAATCGACGCAAAAAGAGTACCTCGTGAAGTGCTGTTTTTTGAACCTGAATTTTCACGGTTTTTCATTTTAACCCAACCCACCAACTTGCAAATGTTTGTGTGCTGTCTTTGAGATACACGATCTCGCCAATTACAGGAGTGATCAACGGGATTTGCAAACTCTTATTTAGCTCTGTAACCCGGGAAAGGGGTTCATCCCACGCGTGATTGGCCATTGCAAACTTTGAAGAATGAACAGGAAAAACCCTCTTAGCTTTCAGATCGACAGCCGCTCGCAAAACTTCTTCCGGTAAATTGTGAATGTATTTCCACTTAATGTCATACTGACCATTCTCGAGAATGGCTATGTCAATCGGGCCATACTTCTCTCCTATCTCTGCGTAATGTGTATCATACCCGCTATCGCCACCGATATAGATCTTCATGCTCGGCGTCTCAAGCACATATGACATCCAAAGCGTATTGTTCCTTGAAAATCCTCGACCCGAAAAATGTCTTGCCGTAGTCGTGTAAACAGTGAAGCCGCTGTCAACCGAGACCGTTTCATTCCAGTCTTTCTCGTGAATAATATCCTCTTTGTAACCCCAATGCTCAAAGTGAGAACCCACACCAAGTCCGCAGATTACCTGTCGTGTTTTATCTTTCAGTTTACCAAGTGTTTCATAATCAACATGATCATAGTGATCGTGTGAAATTACAAGACAGTCGATGTCAGGAAGATCGTCGACGGTATATTTGTCGGTTCCTTGAAATGAGGTGTTAGTGCCTGGAATAGGTGAAGCATTACCACTAAACACCGGATCTATAAGAAAACGCTTGCCATCCAGTTGGATGAAGTAAGATGAATGTCCGAACCAGATTAGCACATCCTGGTCAGCGGGTATTTGTCTTATGTTTGTCCTAATTGATGGAATGGTATCAACCGGTCTGCGTCGCGATGCCCTATTAAAAATAAATTCTAATGTTACTCCGAGCATTGTATAGCCTTCTGTCAATTCCGGCGTGTGGTGTATATTGTGAAACTTGCCATCCTTATAGTGAGGAGATTTCTTCATGCGTTCCAGCCGCGCTTCTCGCGGGCTTTGGCCAAATTTATCCTGGCGCATGTAAACCACCGTGATCAATGTTATCGCGGCCACCAGTAAAATTGTAATGATCATCGTCCACTTTACGATTTTGAAAAATATTTTCATCGCTCAAATAAGATGAGGATACTAAGGTAAGAAAAGAATCTCGCGGGTGAAGGACGACATTTTCCGGACGGTGTTAGTCCGTCGACGGATGACCTAAATCAGTTATCTGACTTTGAATTTTTCGGCAAGGTGAGCTGGCATCTTATCATATGCATTGTCTTTTAGCTCAAGAATTACCACGCCGTATTTTCCAAGGGTACCATATTTATCAATGGCTTGCTGATCCTTGAGTACGGTAATCGATTGGATCCAGTTTGCCTCAATATCACTCATATCCAATGAAAACGAATGCCTTGACTCCATCGCAGGGGGGATTTGCAGGGTTTTATCTCCGGCATTGATCACAAACATTGGATTTGAATGAGGCAATCCCCGCACCTGAATGGACTGAAAATTATCCTGCTTAGATTTCTGGGATGGGTCCTGGGCAACTACGCAGATTCCAGTTAGCAAGAAGGCAACGGCAATAAGCAAACGCTGGCACATAGTATTATCGTTAGGCAATCAATCTACAAAATATAATAGCCAAATCCGAGAGGTACGGGCACTTCAACTAATCAAGAATCAGCTACGAATCGTATCAAATATAAATAGGCACACTGCGTTGGCCCTGCTATCTACGTTTGAATCCAATTACTACCTGCACATTAGTTGCGTTCGGATTCATTCCTGGAAGGGGTGCCATCATACTTGACGGAACTCCACTACCCTGCTCATAGCGAAGTTCAAAATATGTAGAAAGGCTAGTAAACGGCTTGGAGACACCAACTCCACCCCAATATCCAACCTGACCTGCGCCAGTCTGAAATGGGTTACGACTGAAGGCTTCAATTCCTACAGGCAGCCTGGTAAACTCACTGGTTGTAACGTCAGGGGCCAGATAGTCGCCGGAAATGCCAGCATTTAGGTACGGAGAAAAACGACCACCATTAAACTTACTATTTAATGGATCAGAAGAAAGTGTAAAATAGTTTCGGTTGATCGGAAAGTATGGATTGACTAATGTATAAACGGGGTATTTCGAGATAGTAGATATATGGCCACCCAGAAAGCCAAAACGGTTGCTCATCTCAGGAGCACCAGAGTCAAATGAAATCGGGATCTGCGGTGATGATTTTTGTTTCTTCCATAAGTACTCGTAGTGGTTATATCCATCCTTCGATTCGAGCGAAATAACATCCTGGTTAGCTGGAGGTTTTCTGTTTTTGTAAATGGTGAAGCTAACTTCCTTGAATGCATTGTATTTTTCTACCAACCTGGTGAGTGATTCCTCATTCAATTTTAGCATTTGTATTTCTTTCTGCAATTGAGGCAGATCTGCCATAAGCATATTAAGGATTGCAATGTGTCGATTCGTATTTTTTAGAATCGTTTTTCCATCAATAAACGTTTCGATGGTCTCATTGCTAAGTTTGCTAAGCGAATGACCATCTTTCTCCAGATAAAAAGCATCCTCAAATTGATAGAGAGTTACCAGGCCACTAATGATTACACTCAAGAAGACACGTTCATGCGCCTCATTCCCCTGTACATCTCTTGAAACGAATATCTTATCGAACAAGAATCCGTAACCTTGGATTTCAGCAGGCTTGTATATAATAACCTGGTCGGTGGCGGAAGCCTTGAAATAGCAAGATCTGTATGCGCCGTTGCCCTTTACGAAGTCCACGAGTCCGGTGATTGTATCGTTCGAACTCAAAACAACATACCCGTCGCGAAAGTCTGCGCTGAATCCAGCAATGGAAGAAAGGAATAATGTAATGGCGAGGGTTATTACCTTAACAGGTCCAGGCATTGAATAAGGACTGTCTATTACTTTTATAAGGGCCAACTGGAATCTTGTACTCAAACTTATCGGTGATAAAAGGCATTTCGCCCTGATTCAACTTACAAAAATTTCGTTATTCTTTTGTCAGTTTATGAATGCTTTTCGAGACATATATGCGCTATTCCCGGCCTGAGTAACCTTTTAGAAGGATACCGTTCGGCCCCGATTCCAATTGACCCTTAGTCGTAAAATTGTCTCCGAAGCCAACTATATAATCTATTGTATATCAGATATATACAGGTCATTTAAGAACAAAAAATTCCACGTCAGGAATGTAAAGATTAAAAAATCCCCGACCCCCGTTGATGTTGGACGGGTAATTAACGGGCTCGCTAAGGTACTGGACAAGGCTGAACCGATTGTCCACTCGCAGTTGAAGGAATTCGTAATAGTCACTGCTGATATTGGATAAAGAAACGGCGATAGTATCACCGGCATGGTAATCACGGGGAAAAACACGAAAGGTTTCCTCTAACTCATTCCCTTCAAAATCAACGTCATCGTGAAGTTTCATGAAAGAGTTTGGATTTAATAAGTTCTCAACGATGTCTTCTTGCTCGACCTCCTGAACATTGAGCATATACCAGTTCTTACCGGGTGGATCCAAAAAGGTGTGAGTTACTTCCGCCAGTGTATCGCCAAATCCATTGAAATATAAACCTGCTTCTATGTCTTCGAATTGAATCTGTTCTTTCACATAGGTCGTGGCCGTGATCTCTCCCAGCGATGCACTGTTGACATACAGACTGTATTCCTCTCCTGCTACGAATGGTATAATGACATCGCCATAAAATCCGTAACCGATATTCACAAGCGTATCCGACCGATCAGGTCCTGTTATGACAACTACGGCATCGTCGACGGCAATTTGCTGTAGTAATTCTTCGGGATCACTGTCGTTGCTTCCCTCCAGGGCTCCGAAGGTTTTCGTCAGCAATACAACCAGCGAGCGATCGGGCACCATCTGTGTAGACACAACTATTTCCGGTTTCACTACTGGAAGGCCATCAATGCTTAACGGTTCGGGTAGGCACGATATCATGACGCCAAAAACGGAAACGATCATCAATCCCACTAAACATTTCATCGTCGATGCTTTTAAATTCATAACTCTTAAAATCTAAACCCATAACTAACGAACGGAATGAGCCCGAACAAACCGGGTTGTTCGTAACGCAATTCGCCAGTCACTTCATCCTGTTCAATCGTTATTCCTACAGGGTTCGCGCGATTGTATGCGTTGTATACGCCGGCAAACACCTGCCATTGGAACCTCTTTCCACTCTTACTCTTAAACTTTATGCCGGCATCCAACCGATGGGCATCAGCCAGGCTGACCTGATTAATTCCAGAGTACACTGGAATAAGATCAACGCCTGTTAACGTGGGTGCAAAGACGCCGTACTGACCAATGATGGGAGTAAACCGTGCACCGGAAATAAACTCCCAAACGATCGAAGCCGCCCATCGTTCTGCAAAACGATATTGCATGACGATTGCGCCATTGTGCCTTCTGTCGTAACGAGAAGGAAACCAGTTGCCCTGATTGATCACATCGAACTGTCTCAAGGACCACGAAAGTGTATAGCTGATCCAACCAGTGAACCGGCCTATATCCTTCCTCAGCAATACCTCCACACCGTAAGCTTTTCCTTTTCCCTGGATGAGATGGGGCTCGAAGTCATTATTCAAAAACAGGTTGGTTCCCTCTTCATAACCAATCAATTGGTTCATTTGCTTATAATATCCTTCAATACTCAGGAACGCATGGCGGTCCAACAAAGATTGCTGCCACCCTAGGGCTACCTGATGTGAAGTCTGAGGGCGGATTCTCCCCGTTACAGGATACCAGATGTCCGTCGGAGATGATACGGCCGAATACGAGATACGATGCAGATATTGAACCATGCGCGCATAGCTGAACTTCAGCGCCTGATTCTCTGTGAGACTATACCTGACCGAAAATCTGGGTTCCGGATACATGTAGACTTTACTGGCAACCGCTGCCATTGATCCGCGAATCCCTGCGCCAATTTGCCAACGATCAGCCGGCGACCAGTCGAATTGTGTGTACGCAGCGAATTCATTTGCAACGTGGCCCTTACTTGAACTGCTTTCGAGCAATTCAGCAATAGTACCGATGGAATTGATCACATTGGGATTGAGCTGGTGACGTGTCCAGTCCGCACCCGTTTTGAATGAAAGATTTCTAAAGATGGAGTCCTTTCGAAACATGAGGCGCGCTCCGTAGTCTTCGATGTCAGACCGTGCTACCAGTTCATTCTCCTCAAACGTATTTAACACCGAGTACTTGTACTTTGAGCGGATCATCGACAGGTTTCCATGCCACCTGTTCCGCATGGTTCTTTGCCAACGCAGGGACTGACTGTTGTTCCCGGATTCATACTTGGTGAGAAATCCGTCGCCATCATTGTTCCTGTCGCGGAAGATGTCGAGAATATCTTCGCCAACGTAGGATGAAAAGGAAATATTATCACGTTCCGTGGGCTGAAGGATTAGCTTTCCATTCAGGTCGTAAAAATAGTATGGCAACTCTTCGTTGAGTACTCGTACTACCTGATCGATGTAGGTCCGTCGTCCAGCCAGCCAGATACTTGCTTTGTTCTTTACGATAGGTTGATCAAGGTGTATTCTTGTGGCTATGATCCCTATGTCGGCGGAGAGGTGCGTACGTTCAGGAATCATCGACACTGTTTGCACATTCAGAATGGATGAAAGCCGCCCACCGTATTCAGCCGGAAACCCACCATTGATCGCCTCAACTCTTTCGAGAATATCCGGATTGAACACGGACAAAAACCCAAACAAATGACTTGTGTTGTAAATAGGGACATCATCGA
>DATHIE010000696.1:0-14855 GCA_035316905.1 Chryseolinea sp.
AGGAATCCAATGGCAATAGCGGAGTTTTTTTCCATTGTTCTATCGATGGCACTAAAATCAGCGGTTGGCAGGCTGAAGTTGCCCCGTTGAACAAAAGCACAGGCGGGATTTACGAATCGTATGGAAGAGGATGGCTGATAAAGCCGGAAGCTGGTAAGGAAAAATTCCTTAAAGAAGGGGAGTGGAATACGATGGTTGTCAGAATGGAGGGCAATACCGTAAAGACCTGGCTTAACGGCGAACAGATGATTGTCCTCGAGGACGAAAAAATCGGTTCCGCTGTAGGCAAGATTGCACTACAAATACATGATGGCGGTGGTGTAAAAGTCCGCTGGCGCAAAGTCGAAATTAAAGAACTGTAATTCCGGTCAGGATTTACGTTTTGCCCCGATATTATCGGGGCGATGTTCCAGTTGATCTCGCACGTGTTCCATTTGACCTTTTGAGTAGCTCAAAATGTTCAGCACTGTTGCCGAAGATGGCTCAATATGAGCTTCGTCAATGGACGCTTTCATTGTACTAAGCTCATTAAATAGTGCTCGCAACTCGCCGTCGCAGATCAGGGCATTATCAATCTCCTTCTTCTCCTTCTCCGTGGTCTCTTGATATAAATACCTGATCAAGTCCGTTTGGGTAAATGTTTTTATCATAGGCTCTGTTTTTCATCATTCTCTTCCGCAGGTTGATGAGAGCGTACCGCATTCTACCCAACGCCGTATTAATACTCACCCCCGTGCGTTCCGCAATCTCCTGGAAACTCATCTGCAAGTAGTGACGCATGATCAGCACCTGCTTCTGCTCAACCGGCAATTCCTTAATATAATCTCTGAGTTTCGTTCTCGTGTCTCTGAAGATCTGCTTGTCTTCCTCCGACTCTTCGGCAAACTCCATAGAATTAAGGAGTTTGCTTCCATCTTCCAGGACAACTTCGGGATAACGCTTGTTTCGTCTGAAGTTGTCTATTGCCAGGTTATGGGCAATACGGCAAATCCACGGCAAGAACTTCCCTTCCTCGTTGTAACGACCACCACGAATCGTGTTGATAGCCTTTACAAAAGTTTCCTGCAAAAGATCCTCGGCTATGTACCTGTCTTTTACGATCAGGTAGATTGCCGTATAAATCCGTGATTTGTGTCGGTGTAAGAGCATTTCGAAAGCTTCTTGGTTACCGGTTTGATAGAGCGACACTAGTTGGCTGTCACTTAATCTGCTGTCAATCATTCTACTTCACATTTAGGTAACGTAGATGTCTCTTTCGATATTGTGTGGGGTTAGTGGAACAAATTGGTTTGAAAAGATAGAAAAATTCTGGACAAGGGCAAAAAATTTTGAAAAATTCTTGCCTCTCATATAATTTCTTTAGCTATTTGCTCGCAAAACTGCGCTTCATCCTATAGTATGGCTATCAAGAAAAAAGTAATTAAAAGTCTGGAAAATCTTTCAGAAGATTTACTTGAACTGCTTCGCAATCAATATCCCACTGGATATGAGAGTAGTATCACGAGAATAACTAACGCAAAGCGCGAGCCAATTTTTGTTTTTCCGTTGGAAACCGAGGACGCCACATACCTTGTGAAAGTTCCGGTTACAAAAAACAGCGATGGCGAGTACGATGTGGAGTCAAAACCCGACACCGAGTTTGAGAAAGAAGAGGGTGGCGCCTTCGATGCAGAAAGCTTCGATAATGCGGGAGGCGACGGCGACGAAGAGAGGGAAAGCGACTACGACGAAGAAGGTGGTAACAGGAAAGGTCGCGAAGCCAGCTATGACCCTGACTTTGACAACTAAAACCTAACTTTATTCCCCTAAAATTGAACACCATCTCGTCGGATGGTGTTTTTGTTTGCATACCTTCCGCAAAACCTGTCCCGATAGTTATCGGGATTACGCCGCCAACAAGTAACTGCAGCTAAAGTGAATTTTGAATAATGAATGAATTGGCCCCCAATACCCTTGCAATAACGCATGATAAAGCTCTGGACGACCTAAGTCCCAGGGAGTTTATCATCATCAAGCGGGCAAGAGTAAATAACCTTAAGAACCTGAGTGTTGCTATCCCCAGGAACAAGTTCGTAGTTATCACTGGCTTGTCGGGATCGGGAAAGTCGTCTCTTGCATTCGATACTCTTTTCGCCGAAGGGCAGCGGATGTACGTAGAAAGTCTTAGCGCGTACGCACGTCAGTTCCTCGGGAGAATGGAAAAGCCAGAAGTAGATTATATCAAAGGCGTTTCACCGGCTATCGCCATCGAACAAAAAGTTAATACCAGAAATCCTCGTTCTACTGTCGGTACTACCACGGAGATCTATGATTATCTCAAGCTTCTATTTGCTCGCATCGGAAAAACCTACTCTCCGGTTAGCGGAAAGGAAGTTCGACGCGACACTGTTACTTCAGTAGTGGATGTCATTAATAAGCTCCCCCAAAAAACCAGGGTAATGATTGCTTGCCCTCTTCACCTAAAAAAAGGAAGAAAACCCGAAGAAGAGTTGAATCTCTTATTGAGTAAAGGATTTGCACGCGTACTCTTGAACGGCGAAGTGAAATTTATTGAAGAGTTGCTTCACCCTGAAGGTGAACCTGGGAAAAAGAAAAAAGCTCTGAAACTTGATGAGAATGTGGAAGTCCTGATCGACCGAACTGCAGTGAATCCGGAAGATGAGGATACGACATTCAGAATCTCCGATTCTATTCAAACCGCATTCTTCGAAGGAGATGGTGACTGCACAGTATATGTTGAAGGACAAAAGCAGCTGCACTTTTCCGATCGCTTTGAGCTTGATGGAATGAAGTTCACGGAACCCTCCATCAACTTTTTCAGCTTTAACAATCCGTTTGGTGCCTGTCAGACGTGTGAGGGTTTTGGAAAAATCCTGGGCATCGATGAGGATCTGGTCATTCCGGATAAATCGCTTTCTCTCTATGAAGGAGCGATTGCACCCTGGCGAAGTGAAACTATGGGTGAATGGTTAAAACCGTTGGTGAAGAATGGGATCAAGATCGACTTTCCTATTCACAGGCCCTACAATGAATTAACAAAAGAACAGCAGGAGCTGGTGTGGAATGGCAACGCCTACTTTGAAGGCATCCATAGTTTCTTCAAGTACCTTGAATCAAAAACACATAAGATCCAATATCGGGTATTACTCTCGCGCTATCGCGGCCGCACAAACTGCCCGGATTGTAAGGGAACGCGTCTTAGAAAGGATGCTCAATATGTAAAGATCGCGGACGCATCTATTACCAGCATTGTGTTGTTACCTATTGAGGATGCACTCACATTCTTCCAGAAATTGGAGCTGAACGCCCACGACAGAAAGGTTTCCGAAAGAATATTAACCGAGATCAGCAACAGGCTTGAGTACATGGCAAGAGTTGGTCTTGGCTATCTGAACCTCAATCGTCTTACATCAACACTTTCCGGAGGGGAGTATCAAAGGATAAAACTTGCAACAGCTCTTGGAAGCGCATTAGTGGGTTCGATGTACATTCTGGACGAGCCAAGTATTGGTCTCCACCCAAAGGATACGGATCGAATGATTACCGTATTAAAATCCCTGCGCGACCTGGGCAATACAGTGATCGTAGTGGAACACGAAGAAGAAATCATGCGCGCATCCGATCAGATCATCGACATCGGTCCGGATGCTGGAAGTCATGGCGGCGAGCTTGTCTTCCAGGGTTCTGTTAGCGACATTAATGGAACGGTCAAATCGCACACCACGGACTACCTCAGCGGACGCGAACATATCCCGGTGCCTACTGCACGTAGAAAATGGAAAGATTCCATCACGGTATGCGGCGCGCGCGAAAATAATCTCAAGAACCTGACTGTAAAATTTCCATTGGCGGCACTTACTGTTGTAACAGGTGTTAGCGGTTCGGGAAAATCTACTCTTATCAAAAAGATACTTTATCCCGCGGTCGGACGATTGAATGGCTCCGTGTCTGAAACTCCCGGAAAGTACGATAAGATTGAAGGTGAGTATGGAAAGATCACTCAGGTGGAATTTGTAGATCAGAATCCTATTGGTAAGTCATCAAGGTCTAACCCTATCAGCTATGTAAAGGCTTACGATCTTATCCGGCAATTGTACGCAGATCAGCCTCTCGCAAAACAAAGAGGTTATAAGCCATCTCATTTTTCTTTTAATGTTGAAGGCGGCCGTTGTGAAACCTGCCAGGGTGAAGGGGAGATAAAGGTGGAGATGCAGTTCATGGCCGATATATACCTGAAATGTGAAAGCTGCCTCGGCAAACGTTTCAAGGCGGAAGTGCTTGAGGTTGAAAATAAAGACAAAAACATTGCAGATATCTTAGATATGACTGTAGATGAAGGTCTTGAATTCTTCAAAGACAAAAAGACTATCTATGAAAAGATTCTTCCGTTGCAGGATGTGGGTCTCGGATACATGAAGCTCGGACAATCCTCCAATTCATTAAGCGGAGGAGAAGCACAACGCGTGAAGCTGGCGTCGTTCCTGGGCAAGAATTCATCAGATGGGAACATTCTCTTTATTTTTGATGAACCCACAACCGGACTCCACTTTCACGATATCTCGAAATTATTGAAGGCCGTGAATGCATTGGTAGACGATGGACACACTGTCATTATCATCGAACACAATCTGGAAGTTATCAAGTGTGCAGACTGGATCATTGACCTCGGACCTGAGGGTGGTGAGAAGAAGGGGGGAACTATAATGTTTGAAGGAGTTCCGGAAGTGATGGTGAAGAAGGGCAAAGGATATACTGCGGAATTTTTAAGAAGAAAAATTATAGGAGAATAGCGCTATTATTTTTTTAACATGCATCACTCCAAACCAAGCGCTCGATTACCTTATTTCTTTTCCCTGAATTGCCTACGAACAGTGATTCTCCACTGTGACAGGTATATTCGTAAAAAGCTATTTCTTACCAACAACCACACAAGTATAATCCCAACAACCACTTGAAACGTGAGTCTAATATATTCCATAATTCAATCTTAGTTTTTTATAAGTTGTCCAGCAGACAATTTAATAATACTTAGGGCATGACTCATTTAAAAACATTATTGGCCAATGAAGTGACCAAATCTTAAAGTATTCCCACTCGGGTCGTTTACATAGAATTCTCTCATACCCCAAGTTTGGTCTGTTGGTCCATTATGAACAGGTGATTCTGGGTTATTCGGAACCACTAAACCTCTGCTTACATATTTCTTGAATAAACTATCAACGTTGTCTACCCTCACATACACGTTTATCCCCAGTTTCTGGTCACCTTCTAAGATGGTAAGTCCAAGTTCT
Organism: Chryseolinea sp.; assembly: GCA_035316905.1. Taxonomy (GTDB): domain Bacteria; phylum Bacteroidota; class Bacteroidia; order Cytophagales; family Cyclobacteriaceae; genus Chryseolinea. The sequence goes on from DATHIE010000696.1 coordinate 5,292, forward strand.
GCTTCTCCATTAATTAATTCCACCACCCAATCATCTGCAGAAGCATTGGGATATTTCAATTCAAAATCCAGAACATTAGTATAAAAGTCAATTGCTTCTTTCATGTTCAGGCACCGTAGAAAAGGAATTGTTTTCATTTAAAGTATTTTGGGCTGTGTTTAGCGCCGTGATAAAAGCCTCCAGTTCCACTAAATATCAAATTCAATTTGAACCGACGTTCCCTTGCCCGGTTGTGAATCTACGTCGAGTTTACCTTTCAGAAAATCCACACGATGTTGAATGTTCGACCATCCGATCCCTTGCGCCTGTCTTAAAATAGCCGTGTCGAATCCCTTTCCGTCATCTTCCACAGTTACTGAAAGTTGTTTGCCAGAAGTCGATACCTGAACTATTGCCGTTCGCGCGGCGGCGTGCTTCATAGTATTGTTGATCAATTCCTGAACGATGCGATAGACTGTTATCGCGGTTCTCTGATCAAATTGTTTATCTGCCAGCCCAATCGATTGGAAATCGACCTTCAACGCGCCGCTTTGATTGATGTCGTGGCAGAAATCTTTCAGGGCTGTATCCAACCCAAACTTCACCAGCGACTCCGGCATCATGTTGTGGGCTACCCGGCGCATTTCTTTCATTGAGCTGTCCAGCATATCCATGCTGCGCTCGAATGCCTGATGATTTTCAGGCGTCATCACAAGATTTTGTTTCATACTATTAAACGAGTATTTAATTCCGGAGAGCATACCACCGAGTCCGTCGTGAAGATCCTTCGCAAGGCGAGAGCGCTCCTTTTCTTCGCCTTTCAATACAGCTTCCGTTGCCATCAATTGTTTTTCTGTCTCCAATTCATTGATGCGTCGCTGCTGGAGTTTTTGCTTTTGACTATAAGTGCGATAGACAAGTAAAGAAATCGTAAGTAGGCTAACACCTACTCCTGTGAGCAAATAGTTGACAATTGATTTCTGTCTCAGCTGTGCATCCTGAAGAATGATTTTTGCGGACTTCTTTTCTGATTCATATTTTTTTTCAAGCTCTGCCTCATACTCGGATAATTCCCCATAAAATTGCTTTTGATCCAGCGAATCCCATTTTGCTTCGTAAAAATTGCCTGCTGGAAAATCGTGTGTAGCAAACTTAAGTTTTGACAGCGTTATATAAATCGTGAGAAGTCGATCATTAAGGGAATCAGCTTTGGCAATCTTAAGGCATTCAAAAAGTTGTTCTTCCGCTTCCTGGAATTTCTTTTGAAGAATGGAATTGTACGAATTGTTAATGCATTGCAAGCACCTATACTCACTACTCAGCGAGGGATCGTTTTTGTTATAGTCATTTAACAAGGCCGCAGTTCTATCGAGTTCCGCCACACTTCCCAAATGGAAATAGCCGACTCCGAGATTCACGAGAGCATTCCTGACTGAGCGTGGCCTATTGGCAAGCTTTCCAAGTTCATATTGTCTGCTGAATAGTTCGACTGCTTTTTGCTGGTCATTCTGTTCAAGATAACAAAGGGCTGTATTATTTAGCGCGATAAGTAACCCAATGGTGTCAGCGTACTGTTCGCCTGACTTGATTCCTTTCATTCCATAGGCAATCGCTTTGTCATATTGGTTGAGGTCCTTGTACAACCAGCACAGGTTTCCATAGTTCGCAGTAATGTTTGCCGTATCCCTAATTTCCGTCGTGAGTTGCATTGAATAAACTGCATATTTTACGGCAGAATCATTCATGTTTAAATTATGATATAGATTAAATAAGGCCCTGTATGATGTCGCTTCCTGGAACCTGTTCTTGTTCTCCTGGGCAACTTTAATGGCTTTCAGACAATATTCCAGGGCGGTAGTAAACTCCCGTTTTCCATGATGGATCTTGACAAAAGTATGTAAGCACTTGTGCAGATGATCTTTTGCATCAATTTTTTCAATTAGATTTTGGCCGAGAGTATTGTAATACATCGCCGAATCCAGATCTATGGGAACGTATTTGTCTCCCAGCTCGAGATATAACTTCACTGCGATGGTATCACCCTTTGCATAAGCAAGTTCATTTAGCAAATCGTGAATGTTCTTAGATTGACCCAACGCAATGGCTGAAGTAAAAACAAAATAAATAGCTATGGCTTTTCCCATCAAATCAAATTACGGTTTTCCATTCTGTATTGCGAATAAACCAAATAACCTAGCTACATCTACTCCCCTTTTTCCATGATTTTTAGTCATTTGATGAGGTATCCTGTTCTTGCAGGATTATAATGGCCTTTAGGGGGAAAGAGATTTGTGATGTAGGGGTCAGCGCGGAACAAATACGCCATGTTGTAATGTTCGCCATTAGTTTGAGCAAATCTGTTTTCCAACAGATCACTTCTCAGTCGGCCAAATAATACAACCAATTAGTATGAGTAGTAGGGTAAGTTTCATAATTGCCTTTTATGCCTTTTTGCCCCAATTTATCGTAAACCACCACTTCGGTAGCGTTCCAGTGCCAGAGCCGATCAAAAGTAAGTTGGAAAGAGCTGTTTCGTTTCTCGTACTGATAGGCTCTCGTGCCCATGATATTCAGCTTTGGAATCTCTTGAATATACTTTCCTTTTAAGGATTCTAAATTTTCGGGGTATTCGCCGTACTCTGCTTTGTATTTTTCAATTGCTGCAATAAGGGGTTCAGTCTTTACGATAGCTTTCTCACGGGTTAAAGCTGCTACTTTTTCCACCGCAAATTTGGAAGTAAGCAAAGCAATAACAGGAATCAAAACAATATATAACGGGGTGGGATTGAATTTATAGTCAGTCTTCCTTTTTAGTTTTTGGATACGGTAAATGAAAAAGGCCGCTACTGAAATTATGCTTGTAAAGGGCAAGATGTTGAATGTTTCGCCTTCGAGGATGGTTGTTGTTATCTTAAATGGCAAAAACAGAAAAACAGGAATTAGTGCCAACCACGATGGATAATAACCATTAGTCCAACGGTTGAGTTGTTGACCGTTTTTGTTTCGCACTTCGAGGATGAGCCAAACCAACCCAAAGGGCACAAAAGGCAAACCAATGTATCCTATCGTTTGAGCAAATTGAGAAATGCCATGAGAAAAATTGTTACTTGAACCCGGTAAGAATGGCGCAACAGAAGCTACTGCAACTAAAAGAGATAGAAGTAAAAGTAGTAGCCAGTTTCTTGTTTTCATTGTATAAGCGGCTGATTTTACCAACTAACAGGCCTAAACCAAAATTTTGCTGCGCCAAAACTTAAATACATTCAACCCTACAATTCCAAACCATAAAAAAAGCGTGAGCAATAACAGACGCTGCCACATCCCCGTAAATTGAAAAGAATCAAGTGAATCAATCAGAGCAATGAGAAAAACAAAGGAAAGAATTGCTGACGAAATCGAATAAAGCCACAATTTCCTCCAATAAGGTAAGCGCCTGAATGTAAAACCCAGCAATAAGGATCCTAAGATGGCACAAAGAAAAATGGGACCGGAGATTTGATCATGCATATTATTCTCCAATGAACCCTCTCTTGGACATCCTTCATCACAAGAAAAAAAGCCTACAACGGTCATACCCAATCCGAATATGATTATTAAAACTGAACCGGAACGAGCAAGAATTTTTTTTGGAAGAAGCAACATTAGCGACAATCCAAAAAAGCTTATCATTATCCCCGATGGTATGAAGCCAATCCAGTTCATCAGGTCAGCATTAGGAGTTCCTGTCGCCCCCAACTCGCTGATAACATCATGAATATGGCTGTAGCCGGGACGTAGACCTGCACAAGTCAGGGTTGTTACTGTGAATAGGAGTGGACCAATTACTCCACCTAAGGCAGGCAATTTTAAACTGGTTTTCTCCATCTGTAAATTGTTGAAATGGATAAACTAAGTTACAATTTTGGTGGCTGTTTTTCTCAGCTCCAACCTCCAAAGTACTGCCAAAACTTTACTCTCTCTTGTCCGATCAGTTCAACAACAATACTTTCAATCTCTTCATCTAATTCTCCTTCTGCCATGTCACGTTGGCTGAAAATAATCAATGCCTGAATATATTGTCCAAAGGTCTTAAACATTCCATTTATGTTTGGTTTAGAGTCATGTTTAAAATAAAAGATTTCCTTTGAGTCGGTGTGAAAACACCAGCAGTTACCATTTCCTAAAAAGTCACCAAACACTATAAGTTTAGAAAGAACTTCTTGCTCAGGAATCGTATAGTTGTTCAGGAATTGCGTTCCCCAATCTTTATTTATATAATGAAAGTCATTCACATCAAGCAAACCCTCCTGTAGTTTAGCAGCTCCAAATCTGCTGTAAAATAATCTCAGGTCAGTAGGCAGGCTTGTCTTCAGATTGTTCTCACAAGTCTTAAGTTCTGCTTCTGTTGTCGGAGTCGCCATGTCGTCTCCAATAAAATCCGCGTATGATTTAAGAATTGGTCGCACTTCACTTTCCCAGTCTGTTCCGGGAATTATCTCTTTCCTTGGTATGATTAAATCTTCGATTGTCATTTGTAATTCCAAACTGCCAAATATGATTTATATATGGTTGTTGTCGCCTTTAATTTTACTTGCTCCACTTTTCGTACGCCGCATCTATCGCAGGTTTTATCTTGTCGTAATTGTCCCAGGTGTCTTTGACGGTGAAAACTTGCTCTCCTGTCGCGTTAAACACATTTTCATAGTCTCCCATGTAAGTCCCTTTGTCGAAGTCAAAGTACTTCATCGCAAACTGGAATCCTTAGTTACTCAACATTTCTCCAAGTAAGACTCCGTCCCAGTTCATGTAAAGGGTGGATGGACTTATTTTTCTTGTCCTTAGTTTTTCAATTTCATTTCCAGTTTCCTGAATAAAGAACCCACTCATAAGTCCGTTGTTGACCAGCCATGCAAAAAATAGTCCTGTATGAACAAATGATTGCTCTTCATCTAGCCCTAATTGTTCTATTGAGTTGTCATGGTACTTTGCTTTATCAAACACGTGTTTGTTGTCCACGGGTTTAATCTTCTTTCTAAAAATGTCAAAAAGTCCCATGCGTGATTACTTGTACAAATTGTCCGTAAAATTCCATCACGACTGCCTCCCAATAAGCAATTCAGCAAATTGTCTGAGCTCAGCGGACTTCGTCGACGAGCATGACAAGGTACTTAGCTTTCCGAATCCTTTCTTAAAGAAATGATCGATCCTCCTTTCGGCGATGTTCGGGATGTCAAGTTTATCGTAAATGCTCTTCATTGCTGAAACCTTGTCTTCATTTCTCAATTTTCTTAATGCTAGCCAGCCATGTAGCTCGCGCTTGACCTGACCTTTAGCGTGTTCCAGTGCTTTTATCAGAAGGAAGGTCTTCTTATTGGCTACAATATCTCCGCCGACTTGTTTTCCGAATTTTTTTGGATCACCGTACGCATCCAGCAAATCATCTTTAAGCTGAAAGCCAATGCCAATGTTTGTTCCGAATTCCCGCAGGGCTTTGCAATCTTTAAGAGATGCACCAGCTAGGATTGCGCCGAGCTCCAGGCTGAATCCTAACAGCACAGCGGTCTTCAGTTTTATCATGTCGAGGTACTCATCTTCGCTGACGAATGTCTTCTCTTCAAACTCCATATCCCACTGCTGTCCCTCACAAACCTCAGCCGCACATTTGTTAAAGGCGGTATATACTTTCTTTAGTTTGTCTGGTTCTATCGGCAGCAACATATCATAGACCTTGACCAACATGACATCTCCGGAGAGAATAGCTGTACTTACATTCCACTTTTCATGAACGGTAGGTTTTCCCCGACGCAATGGAGCTTTGTCCATGATGTCGTCATGCATCAATGTGAAGTTGTGAAATGCTTCGACCGCAGTCGCATACTTCACAATTCGTTTAACATCTTTTTTGAAAAGAGAATAGGAAAGTAACACTAGCATTGGCCTCAGGCGCTTGCCTCCCAAACCCATCAGGTATCTGATAGGTTCATACAAAGAAGCAGGAGCTTCGCCATATTTTTGTTTGCTGATCTCCGCTTCAATCAACTTTTGGTAACGGGAAAGTAATGACGACATGAAGGCTGATATTAATCTTCTTCCAAGATATCATTTTGTATTATCACCAGGTCAATGAGGCGCTTATCTATATCCGTTTTCTTCACACGAACTTTGATCTTGTCACCTAAAGTGTACACCTGGCGGGTCTTTCTGCCCGTGATCCTATAGTTCTTTTCATCGAACTCATAGAAGTCATCGGTCATATCCGACAATCGCACCATTCCTTCACACTTGGTTTCAATGATCTCCACGTAGATCCCCCATTCAGTAACTCCTGAGATCAATCCCTCATACAGCTTCTTCTCAGCAGTAGCCATGAACTCAACCTGCTTATACTTGATCGATGCCCGTTCGGCATCCGCCGCCCTTTTTTCCCTTTCGGATGAATGGATCGACTTCTCTTCGTATTCAGCCTTGTTCAGATAATTTCCATTATCCAGGTAGTGCTGAAGCATGCGATGTACCATCATATCCGGGTACCTGCGAATCGGCGACGTAAAGTGAGAGTAGTGATCGAAGGCTAACCCGAAATGACCTTTGGCGTCAGTTGTGTACTTCGCCTTAGCCATGGTTCGGATTGCCAGCTGCTCCAATATGTTTTGCTCTGGCTTACCTTCAATTTCTGACATAAGCTTGTTAAGCGAAGATGATATGGATGTTTCATCAACATTCATCTTATGACCAAACTGGCGGGCAAAAACTGAAAAGTCTTTTACTTTTTCCGGATCGGGAAAATCGTGAGTACGGTACACGAACGTATTCTTTTCTTTACCCTTACCCTTATTATACACAAATGTCGCCACCTGCTTATTGGCAAGAAGCATGAACTCTTCAATTAGCTTATGTGCATCCTTTCTTATTTTCGGGATAACCGCCAATGGTTTCCCTTTTGCATCGAGCTTAAACTTAACTTCGGTCGTCTCAAAATTGACAGCTCCCTTCTTGAATCTTTCTTTTCTAAGTCTCTTGGCTAAATCGTTCAGAAGTCTCAATTCAGAAGCAAGGTGCCCTTGTCCTTTTTCGATAATCACCTGTGCTTCTTCATAAGTGAATCTAGTATCGGAGTGAATGATCGTCCGGCCAAACCATTCTTTTCTGATCTTAAGGCGTTCATCGATTTCAAACACGGCAGCAAACGTCAACTTGTCTTCATGGGGACGAAGCGAACAGAGTTCATTTGATAATCTTTCGGGCAACATGGGAATGGTTCGGTCCACCAGGTAAACCGAAGTAGCCCTGTCGTATGCTTCCTTTTCCAGCTCCGAGTTTGGTTTGACATAATGTGTTACATCCGCGATATGAACTCCTATTTCATAAACACCCTCGTCGATCTTTCGAAATGAAATTGCGTCATCAAAGTCCTTCGCATCTTCGGGGTCAATAGTAAACGTGGTGATTTCGCGAAAATCGACACGCTTTTTGATTTCCTCAGCAGATATACCTTCATCGATACCTTTCGACGCGACGATCACGTTTTCAGGGAAACGGAAAGGAAGACCGAACTCAGCCATTATTGAGTGAATCTCCGCCTCGTTTTCGCCAGCCTTTCCTAATACCTCTATGACCTTTGCTTCAGCCTTTTTATCGTCCTGCGCCCAGGACGTAACTTCGATAATTACTTTATCTCCGGCTTTTGCACCATTGATATTCTCAGGATAAATAAAAAAGTCAGCGTGTATCTTTCGGTAGTCGGGAACTACAAATGCGAAGTTCTTTGAGAGCTCGACTTTGCCTACGAACCGGTTCCGATTACGCTTGACGATTCCCGTTACTTTTCCTTCGGGATGTTCACCGTGGCGTGTTGGAAACACAACAATATTTACGGTATCGCCATCTACAGCTGATCCGAGGTCTTTTGCTTTTATAAAAATATCCGGTTGATCTGCACCGATTCTTATGTATGCGAATCGAGAGCTTACATGATCGACAGTACCGGTCAATTCTTTCTGTGACTGGTTACCCCTAAAGCTTCCGTTGTTAAGTTGAACAATGCGCTCGGCTTCGAGCAGTTCGTCAAGTATCTGTCCTGCTAGTTTGATGTCGTCTTTCTTTTTGAGGTGAAGTTTTTGTGAAATCTGCTTCAGCGAATATGATTTTTCCTTACTGTTGTCCAGAAATGACACAATCTGCCTTTGAAGCGTGTTTCTTTTATCACCTTTGTCTTTATTATTATCTGATTTTCTTTTTTTACTCATTTTAAATTTAATTTTTTATGACCGTTTGTCCGGTCTGCTATTGGGTCATCTAATGACCTTTAATTTTCTTTGAAATTTTTTTCGCTATCACGGCCCGAGAAATTATTGATCGCGGAGGAGGGACGATAAAATTCTTCAGCTTTATTCCGCCAAAGCAGTTTTGTAATTCTAAACTTCAAACTCTGATTGTCACTTTCACTGACAACGAAGGTAAAAAAATATCAGCGCGTTTGAAATTGTTTCTGCACCTAATCGCTGTTCAGCACACCAAGCTCCTTGTTCAGGTTAATCGCTCTCATCTTCAGGAACAACTTTGCTAATACTACAACGTCGCGGACACAATATTCTTTGATCCTCTGAAGGTCATTGTCACGGTGATACGTTACGTTCACCTGACTTCCATCCAGGCCGTTCTTACTGGTGGGAATATTGAAGATGGCGGCAAGCAATTCAAGGGATGTATAGTGTTTATAGTCTCCGAACTTCCACATTTCCATCGTATCCAGGTGCTGAATGTCCCATGGCTTCTTTCCCATGATATTCAACGCAGCAGGCAGCGAGATACCGTTTACCAGCATTCTGCGGCAGATGTATGGGAAATCAAATTCCTTTCCGTTATGGGAACACAATTTCAAGACGGCAGCATCCATCTTTTCAATCATGCTTTTGAAATCTGAAAGGAGATCCTTTTCATTGTCACCAGCATAAGTTTTTGTCTTAAGCATCAGGTCGCCTGACTCAGTCTCAATAAATTTACCCACCGCGATGCATACTATCTTTCCGAACTCAGCATAGATGCCGGCGCGCTCGTGATAAATGCCTTCATCGCTTTGATCTTTCTCTCGTCTTAAAAAACCGGCTTTTCTCGACCATTGAATCTTCATGCGTTCATCCATCGCATTATAGTCGTAGGTATTGGCTACCGTTTCAATATCAAGAAAAAGGATGTCGCGCAGTTCCTGAATCATTTCACATCGTGTTAAGGTATGCTAATTGTAAAATCACTGAGCGTTTTAAGAATGCAATATTCCTTCCATTTCTAACTCCTTGATGAACGAAATATTTTCTTCTCTGATCGAATCAGGTACAAAAACAAAACGCTTATCAAAGATCTGGGGTCCAATGTAGTAACTTACCCAGTACTCATTGTTCAAATGGAACACAGATGGATCAATAGGTTCAATCAGAGTAGCGCTGTTCGGTGCAATTGTATCCAGGAAGTGGCGAAGAATTGACGTGCGCTGTGGTTCTCCATCCTTCTCACCGTAGCCCTTGCTGGCAACCAGGGTATTTTCGATCGCAAAGTCGTTGTTATTGATCAGATATACTCTCCACTCGCTCTCATCAAGATTTTTCTTCC
>DATHIE010000697.1:0-13753 GCA_035316905.1 Chryseolinea sp.
AAAACACAATAATACTCAACAGCCTAGACTTTGCCTGCCGACACTAGGCAGTGGAAGAAACGGCAGCGCCATCTTCCCGAAAGCACGTTCGATTTGTTAACCCCAGACTTTAGGCTGGGGTTAATGCAGCAAACAATCCAAGGCCTTAGCCCTGAATTGCGCACTTGGCTACGAAGGACTGACTTCTAGTCTGCACCTACCTTATGCTGGGGTGCTCAACATGAGCACCTGAGCGCCTACATCAGCGCGCAGATCCTTATTATCGAAGGTTTGATTGCACACACCCCCAGGTAGATAATAATTATCTGTGGTGCACGGAGAATTGCAATGCAATAGCCGAGTGCGTGCGCGGTCAGGGCTAAAGCCCGGTCTCTTTCGTCTCACCTAACCCCCAGCCTGAAGGCTGGAGTTATTAATGCCTTTGGAAGAAACGGCAGCGCCACCTTCGCGAAAACACGCTCAATTTATTAACCCCAGACTTCAGCTGGTTAAAACCCTGGGCTGCAAATACGTCACGGCAAAGGGGATTGTACATTGATGAGTTTGTTCGCCCGAAAGGAAGTGTAAGTCCCGATAACAGTAAGGGCTGTCATTTTTTACCAAGTGCCTAGAGAAACAGTTGGCTAAGTAAAGCTGCTGCTGCGTCATGAATATTCGCTTATAGCAAACCATTTCATATAGCACATCCTATCTAGAAAGAGTCGTGCTTTTTTTTAACTCCTTCGAAAAAAGCAACAAGAGTATCAATCAATGCACCAAGAGTTGAAGACTATCGGCTGAAAAACATCGTACAATTACATTAATAATTTCAACTCATGCACCAGAAGAGTTCTTTGTTGAAATTAAGTTAGACGCATGATCAGCGTTTTGGGGTGGGCCCACTTCGATTGACTTCCCAAAAAAGGGGAAACGAAAACAAACCATGGACTATGGACCAAATAACTATGGACTATAGTCTAAAATCAACTCCACTTCTAAAACTCTGCGCTATGAAAACGTTTTGTGTCGGTTTTGCACTCTTAATGGTGTGCTCCAATTTCTCGTTTGGCAAAATAAAAAATGGGTATGCCCTCCACGTTGAACATGCGAGGGAGTCGCTCAAAGCGCTTCAAACATTACTTGACGAAACAGCCTTGGTGACAAACGCCCAGCGCAAATTAGCTGAGGCTAGGATAAAGACGCTGGTCAATTATATCTCCTATTTTGAATTGACGGAAAATTTGCTTCAACAATTCAGATTGGTGGCTCCGGATCTTTATAATGAAATAGATTCTATCAAAGACCGCCAAAGAAGACCAACAGATGTTTTTGTAAAGTTTATCCCACCAGAGGAAGCTAATGTTCAAGCCTGGGGCATCACAAACATAAATTTCGTACCTGAAGACCGTGACATGTACAAGTCCGAGTATGGAGACGGAACGGTTTCGGTAAAAATTTGGATAGTGACCAAGGCTCTTTTGGTATTAGCTCATGAATTTGGTCACATAAAATACCAGGTACCGAACCTGGCGAACTACCGCGAATATTACGCAAACACATATCGTCCCGGGTTTGTAGAACCAAACTGGATCGGGCACGATAAGGCTGATGATAGCGGGAGGTCAGCTGATTTATATGCGAAAAAATTTCTGAGAGAATACTCTGATTGCCTGAAGAACGGCTCAGTACGCGCTCAGTCACCGATAGCACTTCGCGAAGTTATAAGGAAGCGTGTTTACGAACTATTGGTAAAGAACAGGATCCTCGCTACTTCTCAGCTGCAGCAAACCGAGGTGAAAGGTTTGGATAGGATTTAGTTTTTAACCATCACCTTGCTTAACCATTAACCAGGAGAAATTCCAACAGCATATGCGAAAAATGTTAACGTGGCATCCCCTTGGCAGGACAGGTGCCTATATATCGAAGAAGAATTACGATATCGTAAAGGATTTTATTCTTTCTGCACTCACCGATGAGATGACGATGCTTGACCTTATAGAACTCGGCGAACGTGTGCTTGCATCTATGATAGAGGACAATATTGCATGGTACATTCTGGTGGTGAAACTTGATCTCGAAGCGCGAGGAATAATCGTTTCTTTCCTTAAGCTTGCTCCGCACAAAGCACAGTTCTTAAAACTGCGAAAGAAAGGAATAAAAAAATTTGTCGGGGGTAACCACACGTCGATGACCACTCAACAGAGAGCGAAATGAAATTAGGGGACAACTTGATCTAAATCGCATGTGGAAAAAGAAAATTATAGATTCTTGCCGGAACGATGTTTGCCTGTGACATAGTTTCATCCATGATAGCGAGTGCATCCTCCCGGCGACCGGCCTGCGTGTAGGCACCCATGAGTTCAAATAGTAGCCATTGATGTCTATTCGATAAAGTTGCCGCTTCTTCGAGCGCTTTGATCGCAGGTTCAAATCTTTCGAGACCAAGGTAACTGAGTCCCAATGCGCGATGAGCCATGAACGAACCCGGGTCACGACGGACTGCTTCTTCCGCTGACGCAAGAGCCTGTTCAAATTCTCCCAGGTGTAACATCGCATAGGCGTTCAAAAAATACGGTATTGTGGTAGGCGCCTCATTGGCAGACTCCTCCAAATTGCTACTTATCTGCTTGAGCAATGACGCGTATTTTTCTTCGGACTTTGGATTGAACTGATTTATGGAAAAAACTCTGCGGAATAGTGCCTCGACTTCGGGCCAGCTCCATTCATAACACATGCTGATGAATGCAAGCACTGCATATGCATCCATCATGGTTGGGTCGAGGGCCAGGGCGCGAAGTGCAGCTTCCTTTGCTTTTTCTATGGATTCCTGAATAGGCATTTGTCCGTTATACCCCATCAATATGAAAACTTCTGCTGATCCACCGTGAGCGCTGGCAAACTGCGGATCTCTACTCAAGGCTTCGTCAAAACATTTAATGCTTTTGATCATTCCATCACTTTTGCTATGACGATATGTCCTCCCTTTTAAATAGGATTCGTATGCCTGGCTATCAGTAGTCACCCTTTTTGCAAGTCTCCGACGGTCAGCTTCGGAAAAAGTAACATTGAGGCCTTCGGCGATATCGATAGAGAGACTTGAGGTAAGACTTGGCAGGTCGTTGAAAGTACATTTGTATTCTTTTGACCAAATTGATGACGGCGCTTCAGGTGCTGACACCTTAACTGTCACCCATACCCATTCCGTTGTTTTTACAACGGACCCCTGAACCAGATAACCTACAGACAAGGCTTTCGCGTCAACGCGTTGTTTGCTATGTGCACCACGATATCGGAATGAAAGCGACCGTGGCGTAACCTTAAGGTCACGTACCAGGGAAAGCTTAACCAACAGATCTTCCGCCAGGCCCTCGCCAAAAAAATCATTGCCGTCGGTCGCATCGTATACAAACGGAAGGACAGCGAGGGACTTGAAAGGACTTATTTTTTTGTCGAGGTTGGTCAGGATAGAAGAAATGGGTTTTCGCTCTTCCTCTTTTGCGGGCGCGGGCTGCTTCTCGAAGTTTTTCAGACCGTTGATTATATCCTTGATCGCGTTGGCTGTTTTGTTTACCTGGTCGCGATAAAAGGTTTTGTTCGTGTTCTTTAATGGATCTTCCTCGTTTGCCCGCAACGGTCGGTTTACCCCTGGTGTTCTGAAAATAAAGTCAATCGGACGAAGTTTGCCCTTGAGCTCTGTTTCCAGCATCTTGATATCAGTTGCGTCCAGCTCATGAATTCGAACGGGTAGCACACGGTTAGCGGCATTGCCATCCAATAATCTTATGACGGGCCCGAACTTATCTTGTCCAGCCATTTTGTTGAAAGCAAGAAATTCCCAACGCCACGCAAAACATTCTTCGTCACAATAGGTTTGGGAGATGATTGGAATAAAAATTAATGATTTGATCTTCGGACCAAGTGATTCGTCCACATTGTGTGTTTCAAGAAGTCCGTCTTTAGTGTTTCTATCGAAATAGATTGAAACCTTGCCTTTGACGGTTGCCTCCAGCTCCAGGGAGAGGTTGGCAACAAACTCCGACACCCATCCTCCATCGTGTACACCTCGACTCCCATGCGAGATATCGTTCGATGGCAACGTCCTGTTATCGTTGTGCCTATAGCTGATAAAGATATCGTATTCGTATCCGGGGATCTGTGAGGCCATATCCAATTACTTCTCCCTAAAGTAAAAAAGAATAATCACATTTCACGTTGTCATCCAGAGCGGTTTCTTCCTAATCAAAGGCCTGTGCCAAAGGAATGGGTTTTGCGAACGAAATTAATGTCGGCGTACATGGGCGCGAAGGAGCTGTCGGAATGGATCTTTGGAAATGTCAACGATGCTGCTCTTGTTCCGGCAGGTCCTTCGCGTGAACGATCATAGGTATCTATACATTTCACAAACCCATTCCATTAACCCAGTTGTTGATAGCAAAGCAAGCGCTCTGGAGGACACCTCTAAAGGGGAGTGAAATGTCAAATAAACCGGTATTGAGCAGCCATTTTGATTAAAGTCGCCGTGTTCTTAGCTTCAAATTTGGCCAACAGGTTTTTCCGATGAGTGTCTACCGTGGTAGTACTAATGAATAGTTTTTCGCCGATCTCGTGATTTGTCATTCCTTCTGAAATTAACAGGAGCACTTCCTTTTCCCGGCGTGTTATCACGGGCATTTTTGAGTCCTCGTTTTTAAGAATAGTTGTTGCAGCCTCGTGGCTTAAGAATTTCTGACCGGACATTACAGTTTCAATCGCCTCAATGAGTTCTTCACGAGTGGCATTTTTTAACGCATAACCGGAAGCACCGTTGTCGATCATTTTTTGGATAAAGCTTTGCTGATTAAATGAGCTAAGGCCAATGATATGTATTGAGGGATATTTTTCCTTAACTTCTTTGCACAAGTCAATGCCACTTTTGTCAGGGAGGTTTATATCCATAAAGATCACATCCGGTTGCTGCTGTTGAAGGAAAGCCAGACCAGAGGCGGCATTCATGGCGTGCCCCAACCATTCGATATCTTTTTCATTTTGCAGCAAAGATCGGATACCTTCTACGATCATGTAGTGATCGTCTATTATGAATACCTTGATAGCCATCAGATGTTTAATTCAATATGTACAGAAGTTCCTTTACCGGGTTCCGAATTCACATCCAGCTTACCTTTCAAAAATTCAATGCGATGCTGAATGTTTGTCCAGCCGATGCCTTTGGATTGTTTTAAAATGTTAGTATCAAATCCTTTCCCATCGTCTTCGATAGTAATCGATAGTTCTCCCTTAGCCTTTGTTAATTGTACAATAGAGGTCTTTGCGGCAGCGTGTTTCATAGTATTGGTGACCAGCTCCTGAACAATTCTATATATAGTTATTGCTGTCGTTGGATCAAATGTTTCATTTTCCAATCCCAGGGATTGATAAGTAACTTGCAATGCTCCGCTTTGGTTAATATCATTACAATAATCCCGCAATGCGGTGTCTAGGCCGAATCGCACCAGCGTTTCAGGCATCATATTATGCGCCACCCTTCGCATTTCTTTTATGGAGCTGTCAAGCATATCCATGCTGCGCTCAAAGGCCTGATGATTCTCAGGCGTCATGATCAGATTTCCTTTCATAGCATTAAATGAATATTTAATTCCGGAGAGCATACCACCCAAACCATCGTGCAGGTCTTTTGCCAGACGGGCGCGTTCTTGTTCTTCTCCTTTTAGTACAGCTTCGGCGGCCATTAATTTCTTTTCTGTTTCCAGTTCATTAATGCGTTGACGTTGCAGTTTTTGCTTATGGGAATAGGTGCGATATAACGAAAAAGCCACCAGCAGAACAGCAGCAATGGCTACCATCAGGAGATAATTCAGGGTATTTTTTTGAGTCAACTCAACTTGCTGTAACTTGATCTGATTATTTCTTTTTTCAGCTTCATATTTCTCCTGCAACTCAGTGGTCGTTCTCAACACCTCATCATTAAGGGCTCCGTCACGAATTGAATCTGACTTTGCCTTGGCCCACAAGGAGGTTTTGAAGTCTTCTTCCCGCGCAGCGACATAGGATAGTACAGAATAGATATTCTTTAGCTCATCATTAAGTGAATCTTCCTCCGCGATTTTCAGCGCTTCATACGTGTATATTTTTGATTTTGCTTGCTCTTTGTTGAAGTAGTGAGCATAGCCAAGGGTGTATAAGGAACTTGCCAGAAGTTGCCTGCTCTGCAATTCCTTGGCCAACAACAACGACTTTGTCGATACTTCCAGCATTGATACGAATTCGTTACTCTCAGCATACGCATCTGCCATGTATCCATAAATAGCCGCTATGGCGTATTTATCATTTTGTTTTTCCGATGCGGACACCGCACGTTTGTAAAAATACAGCGCGCTATCTTTCATCTTTAAGTAATTGTACCCTTGAGCGACGGAGGCCAAAACTCTGTTTTTATAATTATTGCCTCCGTATTGCTGATCAAATTTCAGCGAAAGCAGACAGTAGTCCACACCTTTCCTAAATTGTTTCAGGTTGTAATATGCATTCCCAATGTTGTGGTACATTGAAGACAACCGTCCCTTTTGTCCTCTCTTTTCCATGATGGCCAATGCCTGCAAAGATTTCTCGAGTTGCGTATCAAATTTTCCCAGATACTGGTAAATAATCCCCGCATTACCCAATACACTAACAAGCAAAGTGGAGTCTCCAAGTTCCTGGGCAATGGCCAGGGCGTTATCATTGTGCTCCAGTGATTGTGTATAATTTCCCGTGGTAAATGACACAATAGAGCGTTGCTCATAGTACTTGTAAAGACCTCGCTTGAATTTCAATCTTTCAGCCAATTCTTTTACTTGTTCTAAATAGTAAATGGCAGAATCCTGCTGGTTCATTTCATATAGATCAGCAATCTTTAGCAATAAAATTACTTTAGCTGTGTCATCTTTCGCAACAGCTATGTTGTGTATCAGACTATCCTTGGCTCCCTGGCTATAGGTTACAAGGGGCAGCGATAGACTAAAGAATAAGACGGGCAGGCTAAATTTCATTGCAAACAGGGAGTATAGGGCCTCAGCATCAGTTTACAAAGAAAGGAATTGCACATCCAAGGCGTCTCCCCTTTTTCCATGATATTTTTTCAAAATGCTAAAATCCTGTTTTTATAGGATGGTTAGAGAAATAACATAAAAGCACTTTTGTACACCAACGTCTAGGGAAGTTTTCCGAAAGTTTGAAAAGGTAAAAATCAAATTACAATGAAAAATATAAAGTCTCCTTCTTTTCTTGGTTATTTAATGCTGATAGCATTTGTAATCGTCTCCTGTGGTACAGAAGACGACGTAACCCCTGTGCAAAATGCCGACCCCATTGTCACTGATATGGGAACCCCAACAGGCAACTCTAGCAGCGCATCGATTGGAGCATCCGGTGGCAAGGTCCATTCTGCTGATGGAAAACTGTCTGTAATTATTCCTGCCAATGCATTATCGACGAACACAACGGTCACGATCCAACCAATCACGAATGAAGGTCCGTTGGGATTAGGACTTGCGTACCGCCTCCAACCCGAAGGAGTGACTTTTGCCAAACCTATTACGCTCCAATTTCATTATGATGATCAGGTACTACAGGAAACTCCCGAAGATTTTCTTTGGATTATTACCCAGGCGAGCAACGGCAGCTGGAATGCTATGTTAAAAAGCGTCGTTGATGTGGCTGCTAAAACCGCTACTGTTGAAACAACACACTTCAGCGATTGGTCGCTGGGGAAATTCATTGAATTGTCGCTGAACCCTTCTTCAAAAACTATCCAAAAGGGTCAGTCCGTACAATTGCAAATAACTGGTTTTTCACCTGACAACGCGTTAACCGATGATGATGAACTTGCTCCTCTGTCGCCCATAACAAGCACTGATGATGCCCTGACTCCGCTCACTCCACTTCTTGAATCACAATTCATGGGCTTCAAGATCAAATCGTGGACATTGAATGGTGTTAATGCTCCGGTCTCAAACACCAACGGTTCGTTGGATGTCGTAAGTAACATCGCCACTTATACAGCCCCAAACAAAAAGCCATCCACTAATCCGGTAGCGGTTTCAGTCCATCTGGAATCAGGCGATAAGGCAGGACAGAAATCATCTTATACTCTTACCTCAAGCATCTCTGTGGTGAGCGAAGACCTTTATTTATTGATAAAGGTAGATGGACAACCGTATGAGTATTACCAGTACGGTCTTAACGGTGGTATTCCACCAGATCCCAACAACATCTCGGGGGCCATCTGTACCATTTTGGACAACACCCTCGGCATTGGCGGCATGACGATAGGAGCTGGCAACGAAATGAAAAATCTTTTTGGAATGGAGATTCACAATCCTATTGAAGGTACCCGTTCCGTAAGTTGCTTTCACACAGACGGAGATGACATGAGTTTCATGCCTGTGTCATTAACCGAGTATGACAACGAGCGTTCAATACGCATCAAGTCCGGCACCGACTGTGATAGTGAGAACGTGTGCAGTGATATTTCGCTGACGCTGTTGGTTTTTGAGGATGAACAATTCGGAGTAGTACGAGGTCATTTTTCAGGAGCTCTATATGAAGACAAACCAGGGTATAATACGCAATGTAAAAGTTCGGATGCACATACCATCGAAGGGGAATTCAGACTTAATCTGGTGAAATAAATGAAGAGACAATCTGGAAAACCACACAAAGAAGTTTGAATGTCGGTGAATTCAAGGTTATAAGTCGGTTTTAAACTAGGTGCGGGACTGTTCTCCCGTACCTGTTTATGAAATGAATTAATTAATTGAAAAATGAAAAAGGTTAATAAACTACTAAACAATTCCCTTCTGGGGTTATGTATGGCTATTCTAACAAACTGTGGAGGATCCGGATCCTCAGGTTCCCCTGTTTCTGATCCCGTAGTCTCAGAAGACAATACCAGTATGAATGCCGACGGTGCGGGCGTCAAGTTAGGTCATGGAACCGAACTGTCGACTTCCTATAGCGGATTGAGTATTGAAAATGTATACATCATCGACGGCAACGATCAGAAGATCTCTTCCAGCAAGGTTGCATTTAACACCAGGTTTTCGGTTGTGTACGAGGGCGTTAAAAATTATATCCTTAAAGATGGCAAAGCATTCCCTGTTCTCTCGATACAGGTAATGGATAATGACCAACAAACAATTATCAGTGAAGCCGATGTGCTGGGTTCTAGCGACGGGCTTTCCGAAAAAGATGCGTCCATACTTCGTGCTACCATTACAGTTGGGGATCCGATTAAACCTGGAAAATACATTTGTTCAATTCAGGTGATGGATAAAAATAACATCAATTCCGCTATCGTGTCTACGTGGGATTTTGAGGTGGAATAGAATTAAACGATCGCATGTCATTATAAAACTGGAGTTATCGTTGTCGACTTATTAAAATATGAAACTTATGAAAAAGTGTGTATTCATCTTAGCAATTCTCTCTATTACTGTCGCTGCAGTGGGCCAGACCAAATCAAAATCCAAGCAGAAAGAAGAAACCCCGCCGACGCAAAAGGAGATGGCGGACATGATGAAAGAAATGCAGGACGCCATGGACGAGATGAGCCCGGAGGAGAAAAGGGCAACGGACAGCATGGGCATCAAAATGCCAACGGCCAATTCTATTCCACAGATGACGGATGCTCAAATTAAAGAAGCATACGAAAACGAAAGTAGGATCGTACCTAAAAAAGATCCGCTAAGAATCAAGACCGCATCGACTGTAACGGTTTCCACTGCAGGCATGAACGTATACATCAGCAAAACGAATCAGGCAGTATTGACGAAACTTTCACCGGCTGCTAAAACAAAAGGAGCAGAAATACTTCAGCAAACTGTAAGGCTGAAATCATCTGCAGCAAATACAGCTGTTGGTCTATGGATGGATGGCAAGCCAACTCTTGCGTTGTACGTAATGGGAGAAGCTTGTAAGGCGAACCCCTCGAATACTAACAACCTGAATAACTATGCGTCCTTTTTGACCATGTGTGGTGCAGAACAATTGGCTCTGCCCATTTTAACTAATTTGAACAAACGCCATCCCAGGAATAGTAGTATTCTCAACAACATAACCCAGGCGTGGTTAGGATTGGGCGATATTGCGAAGGCAGAAAAATATGCCGACAGTACCATTCGAATACACCCAACTCATCCGCAGGCTAATATGGCCAAGGGACTGATCGAAGAAAGCAAAGGAAACATACCCGCAGCAATTGCGGCTTATAAAAAAGCTATCCGTAAAGCGTTCAGTAGCGAAAAAGAAAACAAACTCAAAAAGCTTGGATACGATTTAAAGAGTGACGACCTGAACTGGGATCGCCCAATGCCACAGGATGCTTTGGGCTTAGGGAAATTTACGTGGCCCGAATATCCAATGAACGTTGAACAAAATAAGGCATTGGAAAAAGAATGGACCGATTTCAAGAATGAATGCCAGAAAAAAATAAATGAGTTGCAGATAAAACAGAAAAAGGCGGAGCAGGAATATTTAACTCGCTACACAGCCCGGACCCAACAAATTCTGCAGGCAAGTCAGAAAGGCCAATATGTACAACCTATGCCTGGCTATGCAGCGAAAGCTATTAAAAAATTAGGGCCGGGAGTAAATGATGTAAATGGAAATATGTCGTTCGTTTTTTCGAAGGAATTGGAACCTGTAGCAAAAGCTCTGGCTGCAGTTGCTAATTATGAGAAGCTGCTGGACGAAAAGCAAAAAGCAATTGATAAAAGATACGAAGACAAAATTGGAGAGGGGAGAGAAAATCCTTTGGAGGCGATCTGCAAGGATGAAAATGCTATTTGTTCGGAATTTTTAGCCAGCGCTAACGGTGGTTTGCAAAGCGCCTACAGGCAATATTTTAATTATGTAAGCCGTAGAACCAGTGATCTGCTATACTATTGTCAATACACACAATGGCCTGAGCAATTTGAATTGACTAAAATAAACTCTCAAATAGCGTGGCTGACACAAATAAAAGATCAGCGAGTATATTTTGAGAATAAAAGCAGCTGGTGCACAAGCGTGCCTAAACCAGGTAAGGAAGGAAAGCTGCAAAATTTTGATGATGTGGCCTGCAAATACGTGAGCACAATGAACCTTGGTGTTTATAAGATTACGTCAAGCTGCAGCAATTTAATTGGCGAATTTGATTTTGGCGGCGTGAATATTAATCTGAAGGATAACGTAGAGACCGGTCGCTTTAGTGGCTCTGCAATGGTTGGTACCAGCAAAAGTTTTGACGGACCCGCCGGTACTGAATTAGAAGCATCGATCGCAGCTTTGGTGGAATTTGATAATACAGGTATTACCGATGTAGGTGCTATTACCGGTGCAGTCGCCAAGGCCGGAGATGTCATACTAGCCGGAGCTGATGTAAAAGTTACCGTAAATAGCGGTGTTAGCACAACAGGCAAAGGAATTTTGCAGGGCATAGAATCAACCTTCTAAAAGCATAAAGCCAATGAAATTCCTTTTCGTGTCAACGTTATTATTACTCGTGGCGCAATTTTCTGTTTCGCAGGATTGCACCAAAGAACAGCTGCGTCAAAAGCCAGGAACATGGAAAGCCGGACTAAAGGGCTCAATTAACGACGTAAAAACGGCAGACTTAGCCAAAGAAAGAACAGTGCTCGCGGGTATTCACAAAATGATTTCTGCGAGCTATAAACCGACTGGATGCGAAATTCAGTACAGTAATGTGTTCGGTAAATCGTCTGTGGAAGGTCAAAACTGGATTGCAGACCCTTATCAGTATTCCATGTATGTGCTCCGGTACTTGTGCGATCAGCAGAGCACCGATAAATCAAAATCCTATGTTGATTATGCAACCCCCACAACGGTTAAAATTATTGCAAATGCCATGTATTGGCTGAATAGCCTGTATGCCTCCAACCTTGAACCGAATGATTTCAGGGGCTATTTAAAATTGATTGAAAGGCCAGTAAAGAAAGACGGCTATTATTTCATGGGCGAAGAAAAAGTGGATTACAATTCGCCTATTTATGAATACCGTTGGTTGATTACTTATGATGACATACTTCCTTTCTCCTATGTCAGTCGCAAAGAATACTTACTGATCCAAAAGAAAAGATTGGAGAAGGCCCTAAAAGAGAACCCGGGTGACAAGACTTTTCTGGATCAGTACTTCAAAAACATCAGTAATGCCTTAGCCAGTCCGGAATCGGAATTGAGCAAGCCGGCCATTTGTTCGTGGAACGATGAAGAAAGGTTTGAAAAATTTGTTGAAGAGGGCACAAAGGGCTCTTTCATTGCCGTAGTACCCAACCTGGCTTACTATCGAAAAAATCTACCGCTTTCATCGCCACAATTTTTTACGGTTGTCTATAAGATCAGCAAGGGAGATCCGGTATTCGAAGACAACATATCCAACATTGAAAAAGCCGTTGATTTTGCAACGTTAAAAAGTATGCTGGGCAAATAAAATTTCAGCTTCTACATTATTAAAAGAGCGTCATGAAAAAAATAGTCTTAATTATTCTCGTTTTCCTTTCGATAGGGAAGTCAATTGCCCAACCCATTCCCCGTCAGTCCATTGAAAACGATATAATTGGTTGGATGAAGGTGTATCACTTCAAAGGTGCAAAAGAACCTAAGAAAATCCACCACAGATTGTATTCAGTTGCTCAGTTGTCGATCTGCGATACATTGCCCAACTGGATGCAGGCCAGTTATATGCCAAAAGGCGCGTTGGGTGACGTAAAAAAAACTCTTTCACCACAACTAGGTTTATACAACCAACATACTGGCGGGCAGCCGCAGAGCTACGGTGCTTATTCCAAAACATACATTGAGCTTAAATACAACAGCAGTAAAAAACTGGAACCTTTCACAAACAGCAACGTCTATTGGGGTGTGATTGCGAACCAAATTCCTGGAGATTGGCCCGTTAGGGATATCTGCACACCCAATCAATATTATTTCACTATGCCTTCGTTTGAGTCATCAGAGATTGGTCCCGAAAGAGCGAAAGAATTATATGACCTAAGTAAGATTGAAAACCTTAAACCCTACCTCACGCTTTGGGTGAAAAACACGGGATTTGGCGGAGGGAATGAAGTAGTCTTATTATGCAAAGACAACAAATCCCCCTTTGTGAAAATATCCAAAGGGGAGTATCTAAAAGAAATGGAAAAGGCTATACCGAGATATTATGAAGGGGAAAAGAAAAAAATTAGTGCGCGTGAGCAAGGTGTGCAAGAAAGAGTAAATAGGGAAGTAAAACAGTTAGATGAAAAAATCGAACGCTTTACCGACGGATTAAACAGGAACAAGGACAAATACAAGAACCGGCTGGATGAACTTGCAATGACCGGCGCGCAACCTTCTCTTAACGATTTGGATAATGGACGCGATTTATTTAGCGGAGGGTATTTAACAGATCCTGAATCGACATCAGGAAGGCTGCCAGTTTACAAAGTGGATCCGACAATGGCTGAACTTTGTAAGAAAGATAAACCCCAATGGATAATGATCTCCTGGAACTATAGCCCAAATGACCCAATTGAAAAACATCAGCACGAATCCATCATCAACAATTTCAATTTTGACTATGTATATAACTTCTTCTTTAACCCCGAGAAGGTAAGGGGCCAACCCTATAAACCACTTCGCTCTCCACTCTATAAAGAAGCAGTGGTAGTAGCGGCAGCATCAGAAGTGGCCACAAAAAATGCAGCAGACAAAAACATACACTTCTTTGAAGATTTTTCCACGACGGCCGCTGGTAAAACGC
>DATHIE010000698.1:0-4135 GCA_035316905.1 Chryseolinea sp.
TTGCCAGGGAAGGGAACAGGTGCAACATTTTTCTGCAATGCCCAATAGCGATCATAGAAGAGATTTGAGACAACACCATTCTTTATAATGTCCATTTTTTTTCTTGCCTGGCCATCACCTGTCCATGGAGCAGCGGGAACGTCGACGTTAAATGGATCGGTGTAGATTGAAACGCGTTCGTCCATAATTTTTTCGCCCATTTTTGTGCCGCCTCCCTTTTTTGATAAGAAGCTGCGTCCCTCGTCGGCTGTTCTTGCATTCATGGCAAACATCATGTTTCTAATCAGTTCTGCTGATGCTGCAGGTTCAAGGATAACAGTGTATTTACCGGGCTCGATAGCTTTAGCGCTTCGCGATTGAAGGGCTTTGTCGATTGCTATCCTGGATGCTTCGGCGGTATCCAACTTTTTCACATCATTGAAGTTCCTGGTCACCCATCCCGATCCCGTGCCGTCATTAGACCGCATCGTAACGGTGAAGTCCACACCCGTTGATTGATTGTAGGCAAACAATCCCTTGGTGTTCATCATGGATGCAAAGCTGTGATTGTCTTCAAGGTATCCGGCAGCAGTAACGTCCTTTTCAACAGCCGGGGTGATGCTGTTGGCTGCAGCCTGCGCGCGGTAATCAGGAGTTATCTTCGCGGTGGATTCAAAGTAGGTCTTTGATTCCCCGTAAACCTGCTGGGGGAGGGGACCCACAAACTCCGGATTCTCCGGAGCAAGTTGTGCCAACTCTTCCGAGCGTTTTACCACCTTTTGTAGCGAAGCATCATCAAACTCATTGATCGTTGCCACGCCTGATTTCTTTCCGAAGTTGGATTGAACAACAAGCGTAACGTCGCTGTTCTCGCCCGCTGTCGAGACGCTGTTCCGGGCGTAGCGTATGTTGCCACCGTTAGTACCGTTAAGGTTTACTTCGCAGTCATCGGCCTTTGAGTAACCGATCACTTTGGTGAGGATCTTTTTTGCTTCTTCTGATGAAAATATAGCCATGACAAATCTGTTTTCGGTGATATTAAATTACGTTTATAATGTTCGGCCCGTGTTGATAACATTCACGCCATTAAACCTTGCAGTAGCGGAACCGTGCGATACTGCATTTGATTGCGAAGGTTGCCCTTTGCCGTCATTAAAGGCACCGTTAAGTCGGTAGTCGCGTTCATCACAGATCTGTACACACGAGTTCCAGAATTCCTGTGTATTAGATTGGTACGCAACGTCTTTGAGCATACCTGCAATCTTTCCGTTCTTGATCTCGAAAAAGAGCTGTCCTCCGAACTGGAAGTTATAGCGCTGCTGATCGATCGAGAATGACCCGTCTTTAACGATATATATTCCTTTTTCTACTCCGCTGATCATTTCGTCCGGTGTTACCTGCTGTTTTCCAGGCGACAACGAAACGTTCGGCATCCGTTGGAATTGAACATCTCGCCAGCTCTGCGAGTAACAACAACCATGCGATTCATTTTGTCCTAAAATATGAACCTGGTCGCGTATACCCTGATAGTTAACAAGGATGCCATCTTTTACAAGATCCCACCGCTTTGTTTTTACGCCCTCGTCGTCATAACCCACAGCGCCTAGGGAACCAGGCTGAAGTTTATCAGCTACAAAGTTCACCACCTTGTTACCGTATTGGAAGGATTTTGACTTGAGCTTATCCAGCGTTGCAAAACTTGTGCCCGCGTAGTTTGCTTCATAACCAAGAACCCGGTCGAGCTCCAACGGGTGCCCCACTGATTCATGAATAGTCAGCCACATGTGAGAAGGTTCCAGCACCACGTCGTATTTCCCTGGCTCAACAGATTTTGCGGCAATCATTTGCTTGGTATGCTTCGCAGCCATGGTTGCGTCTTCAATAATATCATAGGACTTATTGTATAAAATAATACCGCCCGGCCCCTGGATCTTGTCCTCAGCGCGCGCATCCAGATATTCATAGCCCATTCCCACGGGAGCGCTAAATGCTGTCCTTGTCTTGAACTGGCCAGATTGTTTGTCGATCATTGTTACATTGAAATTTGGCCACGTACGGTGAACATCCTGGTCGATGTAGGAACCGTCTGAGGAGGCAAAATATTTTTGCTCATTAACAAGAAAAATGATGCTGTTGATGAAGCTTGCGCCGTTCTCCATAGCCTTCGCGTTAGCCGCGAGCAGAAGTTCAGCCTTGTCCTTTATAGGAACTTCGAATCCATTCTTTTTAATTGGAGTATTCCACGTGACTTCGCCATACGGCTGGACCGGAGCAAGCTTAACCGGCTCTTTCTGAAACTTTGAGTTTGCTTTTGCGATTGCCACTGCACGTTCAGATGTTTTTTTGATCCCCTCATCCGTCACGTCGTTAGACGATGCAAATCCCCATGTGCCGTTGACGATCACTCTTACTCCCGCGCCGAATGATTCCGTGTTGATGACATTCTGTACTTTGTTTTCACGTGTGATCACGAATTGGTTAAGGTATCTTCCGATTCGTACATCCGCATATGTTGCGCCACCAGACTTGGCAGCGTTTAGTCCAGCATCAGCAAGTTGTTTCTTTCGTAGAACATCCATACCGGGCTTCAGCAGGTCTTCCGGATGAATGTGATGGGCAATTGAGGGCAATGGTAACATCATCGCGCTGGCGCCCATGCCGGCCAGATGAATAAAATCTCTTCTTTTCATAGGTGTGTTCAGGTTAAATCGTTCTACCCGTGTTGATCACGTTGATGCCATTGAAGCGTGCAGTAGAGCTTCCGTGAGAGACTGCACTCACCTGCGAAGGCTGACCTTTTCCATCGAAAAATGATCCGAAAAGTCGATAGTCGTTTTCGTCGCAGATCTTTGCACAGCTATTCCAGAATTCCTGGGTATTGGATTGATAAGCTACATCATTGAGCATGCCGGCAATTGCCCCATTTTTTATTTCATAAAAAAGAGTTCCCCCAAACTGGAAGTTATACCGTTGCTGATCGATGGAGTAAGAGCCTCGTCCCGCAATGTATATGCCTTTCTCGACGTCTTTTATCATCTGGTCAACGGAATAAGCATCTTTACCCGGCGCAAGAGATACATTAGGCATTCGCTGAAATTGAACGTCGCCCCAGCTTTGTGCATAGCAACATCCGTGCGACTCGTTCTGCCCTAACATATGGACCTGATCGCGTGTAGCCTGATAGTTCACAAGTATCCCTTCCTTGATGAGGTCCCATCGTTTGCATTGAACGCCTTCATCATCATATCCTACGGCGCCAAGTGAACCCACTTGTGTTTTGTCGGCGAAGATATTTACCAACTTTGAACCATAGTTGAACTTCCCGGATTTCCACTTGTCCAGTGTTGCAAAGCTGGTACCTGCATAGTTTGCTTCATATCCAAGCACGCGGTCCAACTCCAACGGATGGCCTATTGATTCGTGGATAGTGAGGCCAAGGTGATTCGGCTCGAGTACAAGATCATATTTACCAGGTTCCACCGACTTAGCCGCCAGCATTTCTTTTGATTGTCTGGCTGCGAGGGTGGCGTCCTCCACCATATCATAACTACGTTTGTACAGCGTGACACCCAATGGTCCCTTCACCTTATCTTCATTTTTTGGTATCATGTACTCGTAGCCCATTCCCATCGGGGCGCTTAGGGCTTGGCGGGTTTTGAAAAGCCCAGCTCCTTTATCGATCGTGGTGACCGTGAACGTCGGCCAGATGCGATGAATATCCTGGTCAATGTAGGATCCTTCACTTGATGCAAAATATTTTTGCTCGTTCACCTGAAACAGGTTAGATGCAGCGTATGTAGCACCGTTTTCCTGTGCGGCGTCGTTAGCTTTCAATAAAAGATCCGTTTTTTCGGATACAGGAACTTCAAATGCATTTTTTTGAATTGGCGTCTTCCAGGTTACTTCACCGTATGATTTAGCGGGAGCAAGCTTGACCGGTTCTTTCTGAAATTTTGAATTCGCCTTTGCAATAGCTACGGCCTGTTGGGTAGCTTTTTTTATACCATCGGTAGTAACGGTATTGGTGGCGGCAAAACCCCAGGTACCATTTACAATCACGCGAATGCCCACGCCAAACGATTCGGAATTTACAATGTTCTGTACCTTGTTCTCCCGCGTGGTAATAAATTGATTGAGATATCGTCCAATGCGTATG
>DATHIE010000699.1:0-7720 GCA_035316905.1 Chryseolinea sp.
TCCAAAGAATCCCTATGTCTAGTAATTGTTAATTGTTAATGGTGGGGTGTGGGTGTGGGTGAGTGCATGTTTTACCGCAGAGACGCTAAGACGCAAAGGTTGCGCAATGCCTGCTAAATTCTTTCTGGTCCTCTGCGTGTATTCACTCTGCGTTTCTCTGCGATTAAAAAGTCGAGGTACGCCTTGATATAAATGCACACGACAGCAAGCGAGATCTGAACTTTCCTAATGATTAACGGATAACGGAAATCAGTCTTTAACAGTAGCATCCAACGGCATGTTCAGTTTCTTATACATCTCACGCCGGGCTTTCTTATCGCCGTTAAGGATCTCCAATGCAAATTCCGCCACCTGCTTTGCATATTCACGAGGCACAACCACAACCCCATCGCCATCCGCCACAATCACATCGCCGGGCCGCACCAGTACTCCGCCGATAGTCACAGGTTTGTTTACGGACTCAATTTCATTGCGACCGGGACGAATACCTCGTCCACGATGCAACGGATCCATATAAACGGGTATTTGTTGCTTGATGATCTCATCCGTATCGCGAACACCGCCATTTGATACAATTCCAAGCGCACCTTTCAATTTGTAGGTAAGCGAATTGTTGGAGCCTATCGATCCTGTGTCTCCATCTCCGGAAAAATCAATCACCACTACGGATCCTGGTTTAATGAACTGAACAAACGGCTCAGTTGACAAAGTGCCGTACCAGTTTCCTTCCCACTTTTGAAACTCTTCCTTCGTCATTGGGTTTTTCATCACTTTGTTCGTGGGCACGTAACGTGCCGTCACCGCGATGCCCCGGAAGATATGTTTCATGCTATCGATATCTTTCCATAGGGCCATGATCTTTTGATCCATTAGGCCGGCATCTCGCAGGCCGACCATATCCATGCCGTCGGACACGTCGGCAACTCGTAGAGTTTCGTATAGTTTAAGGATTTGTTCATCGGTTAGTTTTTCCTGGGCGAGCGATGACAGGGAACAAGATATGAGTAGGAGGAGGAAGGTGGAGAACTTCATGGCTTTGATTATTAGTTGTTAGTTATGAGTTACATTAAATTGAGAGTGGGAATGTTGAGTGTTCTGATTGGCGCTAGTAGGTTTCCCAAAAAAACACTCAACATTCAACACTCAATAAGTCAACACTCAAGTATTTTCTGCTGCCTTATACCTTATACCCTACGCCTAGTAGTGCCCCACGTCGACCGCCTTCTCTGTGGGCATTTCGCGAGGTATTCTGCTCTTTAGATCACCGATCCAGGGCCACAACTTTTGTTGGTTGAGATCTACTTCGGTCACGATAACTGGATTTTCTGTTGTCGCTTCTTTCAATACGTTTCCTTCAAGATCAAATACAGCAGATATCATGTCATAGGATGATGATACTACGTACACCTGATTCTCCAACGCGCGTGCCATCGCAAGCTTCACGTATCCACCCCAGATTGGAAGGAAGATAACTTCAGCACCTTGTCGCGCGAGGGCACGGGCTGTTTCAGGGAACGTTACATCCCAACAGATCATGATGCCTATGCGTCCGAAGTCTGTGTCGAATACAGGTGTCGCATCACCAGGAGTTACACCACCGTCGATTTCTTCGCGTGGCAGGCTGACTTTGCGATACTTTCCGGCCACGTTTCCTTTCCGGTCAATAAGCACTGCGGTATTGTATACTACATCGCCATCCTTTTCCAGAATTCCTGCGACGATGTAAATGTTATGTTGCTTCGCGACGTTACCCAGGTAGTCTGTTGTTTTTCCCGGTATTGGTTCGCTGGCAGAAACGTAGTTCAAGGTTGTTCCAACCAGCGTGATTCCTTCGGGTAGGCAAATTATATCAGCCTTTTGATCGGCTGCCTGCTTAACTAAAGCAGAGAATTGTTCCAGGTTCTCTTGTGGTGATTTGCTGTTGCGCGGACGATGGAATACGGTAGCAAGCTTTACTTTGCGTGACTCGGGTGGAACACTTTTTTCGAAGGTTGCTTCCGTAAAATTCACAGTTCCGTCGGCATCCCAACGATAATGAAGTTCAAGTTTTGCCTTTGTTGCAGGTGAAGGAACCTGATAGAGTTTTTCCATGATATTCCATCCCTCGGGCGACTTGGCAGAGGCCGTTACCGGATACTCCGTGAAACCGACTTGGTTACCGCTGTTGTCAAACCAAATGATCCTGCCTTGAATGCATCGGCCGGGTTCTTCGACGTTCTTTGCCTTAAAGAAAGTTTGGAACTGATAATATTGCCCGGCTTCCACCGCGATAGTTTTTGACCAATGGCCGTCGGCGTATTCTTTACCTCCGCCAGCTAGACCTAGCGTTGGCTTGTTGTGAAAAGTTATCTTTGTATCTCCGTACGATCGCGGACTGATCTGCTCGCGTTGTGATTCAAACTTCCACTCTTGCGCAAATCCGTATTGTGTTGACACACCCACAAAAATGACGGACAATAAAACGAGAAATCGTCCGAGTTTTCTCCGCATGACACTTGACCATATGCAAGGACGTAGGCTGAAAGTTTTCATAACCAGGATGAGCTTAAGTGAAAGGAAAATTCCTTGTATAAATTTAGCAAAATTTAAGGCTAAAGGACATGCAAAGTCCATAGGTGGATCAGGTTGTTGATAGCGGGCCCTTCGGCAAGATTTATTTTGTGACTATTACTCTTTGATAACCTTCAAATGATCGTGGCGACCATTCCCCCTAAGGATAAGTATATAAAGCCCCGGAGCTACGTTTTCGAAGTTGACGGTTGTTGTTCCGGGAGAAATTGCAAAGCGAAGGAGACTTTGGCCACGCATGTCACTTACGGTGGCCTCGGTGTAAGAATCGAGACTATCGACGTAAAGGATGGAGGTGACAGGATTTGGATAAGCTAATGGTGCATTTGGAAGGGAGGGTTCTTCAATGGATGTGATGGTAGTAGTTATTTCTTCCACCTTAATTTCCGTTATGGAAACACTTGTGAGGTTAGTTCCAAGATCAAAAACCAGGCGTGCAGCAGGATCGGTTGGATTGTTCATCATAAATGAAAACGTGTAAAAACTTTCGGTTGTACCGATGTTTATGCTATTGTAACCACTGTATGCATTCCACGGGTCACTTGCCTTGCCGGCATAAAACGTAGCACTCCGGTTAGCTGCTGCCTGCGCCTTGAAGCTTATTCGATACGTCTTGCCCTTTGTAAGAGGAATATTGTTCTTAACCAGCTGCACATGCCACGATTCTGTGCCAGCGCTAGAGATCGAAACATTTAGCTTACCGCCCGTTGAAGACAGCGATGAAGCGGCACCGCCCTGATTGGTCAGAGCCCACCCGTCTGTTCCATTAGAAAAGTTGCTGATGTAAACGGGGGTTGCCGAGACCGGAGTTGGATCCGGCATCTCATTATGGACCAATGCATCTACCAGGGGAGTGAGAAGTTCTTCAGTGGCGGAATTATAGATCCCGAAGCCGGCGCTGAATTCCCAATAGGCCCAACTCATATTTTTGCTTTCAAACCAACGGGCCAGGAAAGTGGTCCAACGTTCACGCGACTCGATATCGGCCTTACTATACGCACCAAATTCCCCAACGTGAATTGGTATATGGTTCTCTTCAGAAAATGAGAGTGCAAAATTGAATTCGCTTTCAACCGTTTGCCGGTCAGCTTCCGTGTCCTTCCAGGTAGTACCTAACCACGCGTCAGCATCAGGGCCCACCCATTCGGCTCCCTGGTGGGTGAAGTTGAATGGATTATAGTAGTGTGGTGATAGAATGATGTATTCATCATCGGGAAGCTCAAGCTGGGAGATGGCACCTAAGCCACCGTACTCTGCAACCCCCATCAACACAACCCGCGTGGGATTGGTCTTCCTGATCTCAGCCAATGCATCGGCAAAATATTCGTTCCAAATTGCAGGTGTTACATTTCCATGAGGCTCGTTCAATACTTCAAACAATAAGTTGTCGGAATGGTCCTTGAAATGAGTAGCGATCTGGTTCCACTGGGACAGGAAACGTTCCTTTTGCGCGGCCGGATCTTCGTAAAGTGCTTCATGATGATGCATGTTTACGATAATGTGCAGATCGTACTTCAACGCAGTGTCAACAACCTGCTGTATGCGATTGAGAAATGCCGGATTGATCGTAAAGGGTGGCGTCGAGATACTACGAGCGTCGGGTTCCCAACGTACTGGAAGACGAACATGGTCAAATCCCAGTTCAGATATAATCTTGAAGTATTCGGGTTTCCAGGGATTTCCCCATTCTTCTTCGGAGGGTGCCTCGAAACAGTTGCCCATGTTGATACCACGTCCGAGGCGTTCGTTCATTTCAAACGCCGGTGTACGGTTTTGTGCCATGACTGAACTCAAACACCAGCCATTCAACAACAAAGCAAAAAATGTCAGTCTCCTCAACATATAAATAACAACCTAAGATAAAATGCAAATCGTTGAAATCGAGCACGCTTGTCGATTATTTGATGATAGTGGCGAAAGAAATTCATCCAATGTGAATCGATGCGGAAGAATCGGTGCACGAGTGATGGTGCGTGCCGGTGTCGCGAGTGAAAGTGTGAAGCGTCTAGAGAATTTGCAGACGCGACGATCCACGGTGCTGTTCGGACCACAACCTGAAGGTTGGGGTTAAAGATATGCATGCCAGCCGCAAGACTGTCCACAAAAATTGTAGTTGATTTAAGCACTTTTGAACTTTAAACATGCCATGTCATTAGATTAACCCCAGCCTTTAGGCGCCTTCAGGCTGGGGATCAACAGTAGTACGAATCGTCGCGCCTAGACACGTGTTAATGCCTTCACATTTTCTTTCGCGACATTAACACAGACTTTCCCAATGCAGGATTCCTCCGCATCGACTCAAGGCTAGTGAGACACTTTATTAGTAGAAAGAAGGAGTGTTCGAAACTACACCCGTAAAAACACATTCTTTCGGTATAAGAAATAAAGAAACACCCATTTTATCAGAATGAGACAAATGGCAAATACAAGTACGTTATAAGGTTCGCCGACCAAATCGATTAACCACTTAAAGAAGGCTTCAGTAGTATACCGCCACCGGATGAATTGGCCTGACATATAGATAAGGATCGAATTCATGCCGATCACGCTAAAGAAAAATGCCCAACGTTTGAAACCACGGACATCGATCACATAAAAGAACAGAGCGAGCAACACAAGGCTTAATCCTCCGGCATGTAAAACAAAAGAGCTGGTCCAGAGATTTTTATTGATAGGGAATACAATGTTCCAGATCTGGGCAAGTACAATGAATACAACTCCTATAATCAGCAGTCGCAATGACTTCTGTTCCGGAGTAAGTGGCGCGTTTTTTATGATATTGCCTGCATAAATGCCAAGCAACCCAGTGCCTATTGCGGGTATTGTGGAAATTAGTCCTTCGGGGTCATGAATGACCAGATAAAGTTTCCCAGGCATTATCATACGATCGAGATACGATACAAAATTCCCTTCCATGGTGAGATCACCTCTTTCAAATCCAGGCGCCGCATTGAAGAGCAGTAGAAACCAATAACCTACAACTAAGGAACAGAACCAGATGATCTGACCCCGTTGGGTTGTGTATAGATAAATAATGTTAGCAAACATGTACGCAAGGCCGATCCTGCCGAGCACACTTCCAAAACGAATTTCCGCTATAGGCTTTAGTTCCAGATGATTATTATGAATGATGCCAAGCAATACCAGGATCAATCCACGTTTCACAACTTTTACCAGTAGCTGATTTCGGGACTTGCCTTTGTCCAGTTCTTTCGCCACCGAGAATGGTGTTGCTACACCGGCGAGGAACAGGAAGAGTGGGAAGATCAAATCATAAAAGTGAAAGCCATGCCATTCAGGATGCGTCAGTTGCTCGGAGATGGCGTTCATAACGGGTGAGCCTGTTATCGTTGCAAGACTGTGGACAATCTCTTCACCACCCAAAATCCAGAACATGTCAAAGCCGCGAAGAGCATCTAAAGAGTAAAGTCGCTGAGGCAATCCCGCCATGATGTGTTTGCTATTTGGTCAGATCTTTTATTCTGATATTCCTGAATTTTACTACGGTCCCATGTCCCAGGAAGCCAATGTGTCCCGAGTGCCGGTTGAGACCCGGATGGTCTTTGTGGTCAAGCGTTCCATTCTTGGTAAGCTTCTTCAAATCACCTTCAGCGATCACAGTACCATTGAGAGTTACTTTGATGTTATCCCCTTTAACATAAACTTCTTCCTGGTTCCATTCTCCAACCGGTTTCAGAAATTCACGTTTAGCTGGAAGAATTCCATAAACAGAACCGTGGTACTGCCATACTTCCAGTTTTGAATAGACGGGGGCTGTATTGTCGAGGATCTGTATCTCTTTGCCTTCATAGGCCGCATCACCTTCGACTGGAGCGTGTATACCCAGTCCGTTATTCGCACCTGGAGTTAGCTGGAAATCGAACCTGAAGATAAAGTCCGAATATTCCTTTTCAGTATTCAGGTTGCCGTGTCCTTCTTTTGTGGGATATATCGCGATGGTGTTATCTTCAACCACGTAATCGGTTTTGTTACCGATCCAGTTGTTCAGATCCTTTCCATTAAACAATACTTCAAAGCCCTGTGTCTTTTCGTCCGTTGTCAATTCATAGGGTTTTGAGCTCAGCTCTTTCACATAGATGTCACGAAAGTATAACTCTGTGCCGTGCGCTTGTAATTCAATAGCTTCCTCCGGGAAGAGGGGAAGTTTCCGGTCCCAATAGTTTTCCATAGGGACATCATCGACAACGAGCACACCATTAAGATATACCGTCACGCGATCGCCGACCATTTTGATGTGAAAAGTATTCCATTCTCCAACTGGATTATCGGCCACCTTCAATGGTTTGCTCGGCGCCTTCTCATTATTATATAGCCCACCGGATCCTACCTGTGCTCCAGCATCAACCCGTGCGACATCCCAGATCTGTATCTGTGGAGAGCCGCGTAAATAAATTCCGCTGTCGCCATTCTTGGATATCTTCCAATCGACAATCATTTCCACATCTCCGTACTTGCGAATGGTGGACAGATTAGCTCCGTCTCCCTGAAACATAATGTAACCGTCTTTCACACTCCAGTTCTTGCCGACTTTCGCGTTGGCTTCCTGTTGTTTCTTAGCAAGTAACTCCTTAGTCATCTTTGATCGGACAATGGGGTTCTCAACAAGTCCCTGCCAGCCCGTAAGATCTTTGCCGTTAAAAATTGACTCATACCCTTTGGCGTAGGGTAGTTTTTCAAGGTATGTAAGAATGTCAATACGCTCGTACTGGCTGTCATCGCCTGTAAGTTTGTCAAGCATACGCTGCAATGTATTGCGTACTTCAAGGCCGGTCAATCCGGGTTTTGCATCGGCTGTGGGCAATGCGATTTGCATAACAGATCTGCTTGCTGCTGCACTTGCATCAGGATCGTCAATGTATTTTGATACGAACATTAGCGACAGGAAGGTCCGGACACTGCCTGCGGCTCTCAGCACCATCGATTTTTCTTTTTTATCAGTTGCCAGAGGCATGATGTCACGTAACATCAAAAGCTTTTGATCGTCGGGCCACGTGGATTTTCCTACTTGTGCGACAAAAGCTGAAAAGGCAGCTTCGTGATACTTTTTTAAAGCAGCATCTTTTCTGATAGCAAGCAATGTCCTGGCGGCCTCATTGTCCTGCCAGTTGCTAAGTGCCTCGAATGCCACTTC
>DATHIE010000700.1:0-7814 GCA_035316905.1 Chryseolinea sp.
TCATATAATATTCAAATTCTTTATTTGCTAATTGGAGCTAACTAATAACATGTCTCATTAATGTTAAGGGTTTAAGATCTCATCAAGTTAGAAAGTCGAATTCGTTATCTGGATTCCTTACTTCGGAACCATTCCTTGCCATTGCCTTGCGAACAAGATCTGCGGAATTCGACGCATCAAACTTTAACAACAGACTCCTGCGATGACTCAAAACCGTGTGCCTGCTGATGCCAAGCAGGCCGGCCACCTCGTTCGTCGAATGGCCCGTCGCCACAAGCTTAAGAATTTTCCACTCTGTTGGTGTAACTGGTTTCATATTGATTTTTGGCTAAGGCCAAATGACTAGTCAAATATGAATACGCCGGCGTAACGGTGCTCACCACATTTGCCGCATTCTTTGACAGATATGCCGCAAATCACCTGTCTAAGGCCGGAGCGACCGGCGGTTAGGAAATAGAGGGGTCGCCATGGGAGTTGCAAAGATTTTGAAACGATCAGCGAAGGAAAGTATGCGGATATCATCGCAGTTAAGGGCGACGTCCCTGCGACACATTGATTTACTTCAGCGAGTGGATGTGGTTGTGAAGAAGGGAAAGCGGTACAAGGTAAAAATAAATAGGGCCGTCAAATTGACGGCCCTCTGGTCTAACTAATAAACGATTATAACATCCAACGGGAATGGTGGCAACGATGCCGGGGTTTGGCCGACAAAATTCAACAGTAAAATATTGTTTTTGGTGGATGGCCACATATAGCTTTCATTCGCGCTCTGGGCCATTGTCAACCTAGTTACATCAAGATAAGTTTCGACCCTGGTTGTTTTACCATTTCCAATAACAGAAATCGTGGCTTTCGACAAATCAACGTTCGGGACTGTGGAAACAAGTCCTACAAAAGTGCTGCCGACATCTGCACGGCTCCAGGTCGTCACCGTTGTATGGAATTCACGGTTTGAAATTTGACTGCTCGACGTACCGCCAGTTTTAGATTTGGTCGTGGGCACAACTTCCGGTTCGGAGCAAGCACTTGCGGTCATCATCGCTATGATAGTGAACATGCGGAGGTGAGATGTGGTTTTCATAATCCTTTTCGTTTTGAATAATCAAAGTTGCAGAATTGAGGTGCCTGCAGGTTACTCATAAACGCGCAATGAATGATACATTTGCCGCATATGAATCACTGGTGATTTGTGATTTGGTGATTGCGTGGAATAAAATACCGGAATTCAGCGATAAGACCACCTCGTTTTGAAAATGTCATCTTGAGTGCTTGCTGCATTCGCATGGGACTGCGCCAATGGAATGGGTTTTGCCAGTTAAATGACACAGATGAATTCTTACACGATCCTGATAATTATCGGGACTGACTCCGTTCAAGCAAACGATGATCAAGGCAGACTGCTAACCTGAATGAGATCCTTCGCGATAAAGTCCATGCTTATAAGTAAATCCGTGCTTCCATTTCTAATGAGCAAGCCTTTATATAAAGAGAATACCCTCGGGATGACATTTTGAAAGGAGATTTAACAATAAATAAAAAGGCCGTCTAAGTTGACGGCCCCCTACTTTAATTAGTAGACGATCATGACATCCAACGGGAATGGCGGCAACGAGGTCGGCGTAGCACCGATGTAATTCAACAGTAAAATATTGTTTTTAACAGATGCCCAGATGTAGTCTTGATTCGAACCAGTGTTTGTCAATTTGGTCGCGTCAAGAAAAGTATCCACTTTGATTGTTTTACCATTTGCAAAACCAGTGATTCTGGCTTTTGACAAATCAAATTCCGGGATGGCCTGAACAAGTCCCACATAGTTGCTGCCATCTGGCCGGCTCCAGGTAGTTACCGATGTATGGAATTCGCGGTTTGAAGTGGTGGGAGGGGGCCCGGGAGTTCCTGTGCCTGGTACGATTTCCTGTTCTGAGCAAGCAGTTGCGGTCATCATCGCTATGACAATGAACATGCGGATGTGGGATGTTGTTTTCATGGTCCTTTTCGTTTTGAATAATCAAAGTTGCAGAATTGACGCACCTGGGGGCTACTCGTAAACGCGCAATGAATGATACATTTGCCGCATCGGGATCATTTGATGAGTTGGTGATATTTTGATTGGGTGATTGGGTGGAATAAAATAGCGGAATTCAGGGATAGGGACTCTTGGTGACGTGTTTGATCCCGTACAAACTTCCTTAACAGCGCCACGTCTTGAAAATGTCATCTTCGTGCTTGCTGCTATCGCAATGGAACTGCGCCAATGGAATGGATTTTGCGAGTTGAACGCCCACAGATGAATTTTTGCGCGATCCCGATAATTATCGGGACTGACTCCGTTAAAGCTGAGGATGCTAAGGTGGCACTGCTAACCTGAATGAGATCCTTCGCGATAAAGTCCATGCTTGTAAGTTAATCCGTGCCTCCATTTCTTTTGAGCAAGTCTTTATATAAAGACAATACGCTCGGGATGACATTTTGAAAGGGGTTGGGCGTGGAATCTCAATTAGACTTTCGTCCCGATCAGAGTCACCCGAGTTTCGAGGCGGACTCTGATCGGGAACTAACCGGAATCCACTTTAGATCTCTGGCATGTTCACAACCCCCATTTCAACCGTTCTTTTATGCATAGCCACGAACTCCTCCTTCCTGGGATTGCGTTCGGGAATAGGAGGAAGATCAAGCGATTGTGCAGGAGTACCAAAATCCTGGAAGAATGTTTCCACCCCCGCGGGACTGATCAGCAATAGTGCCTTCACCGTTTTGCTTACTATGTTGAAGTGATGAGTAACGTTTCGGGGTAAAAAAACAAGTTCTCCGACACCGGCTTTGAATTTCTTATCGCCTACATGGAACTCCATTTCACCTTCAAGGATATAAAATGATTCATCTTCACGTGTGTGATAATGAGGTGGTGGTGTGAACTCCTTACCTTCACGAAAGTAACAATGAGTAAGAGAGAACGTACCGTTTGTATCTTTCCCCGTCACCAGGAAAGAAAAAGTGTAAGCGATGTAGTGAACCGAATTTTCCAAAGTCGGTTTTTGAGCGGTCAGAGGTTGAAGATCTACTGGTAGCATATTGTATTTCTTTTATTTAAAGCTACCGTCTAGATCCTTCAGATTTCTATACCAAATGGTAGATTTTTCAATGAATCCATCCCCATTCTACTGCTTTTAACATAGCAGAGGTACGGTTCGCGACTCCCATCTTTTGATAAACATTCAAGGTATGCGTCTTAATGGTGCCTGGTGAGACAAATAGTTTCTCCGCTAGCGCTTTATTTGATAAACCGGTCGCCAACAAAAACAACACTTCTTTTTCCCGTTCAGTTAGCTTCTGCAACTCCCTGTTCGAAGCCACTGACAAATCTTCCTTATTTCTCCATTGCCATTCTTTCTGAGATCCTTTTCCTTTAATATCAATCTGCGAAGACATTTTTGCTAATTCGAGCGCTCTCACGATGAAGTTTCCAACCGTCTTCAGAATGTACAAGTGGTGTTGCTGATAAACATTCTTGCGAATAGTGCGTACGGTAATCAACCCGACCAACTGTTTATTCAACTTCAGCGGCACGTAAATAGCGGCGTTGGGGTTGGACCCAATAAGTGGTATTGGTTTAGCCGGCAGGTATTTACTGAACTCTTTATCCAGGTCATTCATAAAAATTTCGGCCTCGTTGCGAATGCACCAGGATGCCAATCGATTTGGTGCTGCGGCGTCAAACGAAAAATCAGGCATCCTCTTTCCATCTTCAATCATTCCTTTGTAAGTGATTGTTCCCTCACTCTTATTATAGAATCCAACGGCAAATTGAAATGCGTCTATAAGGTCATTCACGTTGGAGTAAATTGCCGCTGTAATTTGGTCGATGGTAAGGTCCGGTGTAATAAGGTCCGCCACATCATTTAAGATGCGTAATTGTGCTGTCCAGTCAATTGTCTCGGCACGCATGACTGAATCTCGCCACGAAGACAAACCCTGATTGAATAACTTTTTATTACCCGAACCCATCACTTCAGCACTTAAGAACCCTTATAAATTTAAGATTTCTTTATGAATCAAAAACCATAGCCAAAAACAGGCTTTCGTTCAGACAAATGCTTTGTAGGAGGAAAATTTTTTTACCTGTCTTGCTCACATAATCTTCTCTACTGGCAAGCTCACTATAAACTCACTTCCTCCCCCTTCGACGGTCACCACCTTTAACTCACCACCGTGGGTCTTTACTATATCATAGCTTAGTGACAAGCCGAGACCTGTTCCCTGACCCGCAGGTTTTGTCGTGAAGAATGGTTGAAAGATTTTATCCTTGATTGCATCAGGAATGCCATTGCCGCTGTCTTTCACCGAAATGAATATCCTTTCACCTGTCTTTTTTGTAGTCACCTTTACAATTGGCTCATAGTCGTTAGTTGACTTCTTCGATCTTTCGTTTACGGCATAAAAAGCATTGTTGATCAAATTGAGGACAACTCTTCCGATATCCTCGGGCACGACATTAATTTTTCCTATGGTCGGATCTAGATAAGTTTCAAATTTTGCCGTGAAGTTTTTGTCTTTAGCGCGAATGCCATGATATGCAAGCCGTAAATATTCTTCACATAATGCATTGATATCAACGGGCTCTTTCTGTCCCAAACTTTTGCGCGAATGTTGAAGCATATTCTTAACGATCGCGTCCGCCCGCTTGCCGTGTTGATTTATTTTCTCTTGATTATCAGCTATGTTTTTGGCGATGCCTTTAACTTCTTCAAGGTTTCCATTGCTGATAGCTTCATCCATTTCAGCGATCAATTCTTTATTTACTTCGGCAAAGTTGTTCACAAAGTTGAGGGGATTTTGGATTTCATGTGCTATCCCTGCTGTAAGCTCTCCTAACGAGGCCATTTTTTCAGATTGGATCAATTGCGTTTGCGTGGACTTCAATTCATCCATAGATTTCTCCAACGCTGCAGTGCGTTCTGTCACTTGCTTTTCAAGGGTTTCATTTTGACTAGTAAGAATCTGCTGCTTTTCCTCCGACAACCTACCCACCTCGGCCAGTTTTTGTTGCAATGACAAATTCGTTCGCGCAAAGTCGTATCCGAGGTAAAGAGAAACCGCTAAGGGAACACTTAAATGAGCAATGGTAAAGAGGTGAAGGGCAAGTGTCGGAATCCACTCCTGTATGAATGCCACCCAAATTAACGAAAAGCAAAACCCACCACTTGCAATAATAATAGCGGCAAGTCTATTGTTCTTGAACGATCTGAAAGCGATCCATGTAACAGCAATGCTAAATGCGCAAGTATAAATAATACCGTATAGTTGCCATCCCCAATGATAAACAAAAATGCCGAAAGGAATACAGATAACGGCAAACACCACCAGGCCATAAAAAATCCAATCCTTCTTTTGTTTCAGCAGTTCATAAACAGCCAACAACATTATAACATGGCCTATTACCTGTAAAACCAAAAAGGAATTCTTCAAAAGCGGGTAAGTTTCGATTATATCGACCTGGTGGTAGAAAATAAAAGACCCCCATACTGTCGCCTGAACAACAGCATAGATTGAAAAAAGCAGATTTGCCCGTTGAATCGGGTAAAAGACATAGAAAGCGAGGTAGAGGACGCCAAGAATAAAAAATACCCCGCTACGAAAATAATCGTTTTCATCGACCGACTTATGAACTCTCTGATAGTAAGCATTGGCCGCCTCTATGGTGTTTAAACTAATGCTTACGCCCGGGTTACTTGAATTCCAATGCGTACCATAACCAATCCCAGGCTGCTTGGCAAAACGTATCGCCAATAATTGTTCACCTCCCTTATCAAAAGGAAATGAAAGCGGCTTTTCGTTTGGATTCACGGCTATAACCTTGTCAGGCTGTGTATCTAATACACCCAAGCGATGAATTAACTTTCCATTTAGATAGATTTCCGAGGCCACGGACTGCTGCATCACCATTGTCAGTTGACTTATTGTACTGTCAATTGAAAGGTGGATTCTTATCCAGCAAATATTTCCCTCAGGAATTTGGGGTAATGAATCATGAATATCGAGCGTTGGATTAATTTGCGACCATCCGCTGTCGTCATAACTGGATTTAGCATACCTGGGATCATCTCCTATTTGAAATTTCCATCCCTTGTCCAAAAGAAATCCGTTCGTAGGGATGTTGTTAATGTGAATAACTTCGCCGGCCTGCTGCGGGAACGCAACGGCAATGGATAGGAAAATGATTCCAAAAAAAAGATAAAGAGTTTTCAAACAGACCTTCATCATTGTGTTTTAAAGCGGTAATCGAATTATGAATTCACAACTTTCTCCTTCCTTGGTTTCAACCTTCAATTCCCCACCGTGACCCTTGGTTATGATATCGTACGCCAAAGAAAGCCCCAATCCTGTTCCCTGACCTGTTGGCTTCGTTGTAAAGAATGGTTGAAAGATCTTGTCTCTGATTTCTTCAGAGATACCGTTACCGTTGTCCCGCACACGAATCTCAACTTTGTCTCTCAATTTTTTTGTGCTGATCGATACCCTGGGTTCATATTCCTTGTCCGCCAGAGCCCCGATACGTTTCGGGGCGACGGAGGATTCTCTCACTGCATAAAATGCATTGTTAATAAGATTTAACAGGACTCGTCCGATATCCTGACGGAGTGCGTTTACATTTGGGAGGTCAGGATCAAAAGTAGTATCAAACATGGCGCTGAACGATTTGTCTTTTGCCCGAAAGCCATGGAACGCGAGACGCAGGTATTCGTCGCAAAGAGCATTGATATCTATCAACTCCTTTTGTTCGGAACGTCCACGGCTGTGCAGAAGCA
The DNA here is from genome assembly GCA_035316905.1 of Chryseolinea sp. Classification (GTDB taxonomy): domain Bacteria; phylum Bacteroidota; class Bacteroidia; order Cytophagales; family Cyclobacteriaceae; genus Chryseolinea. The sequence continues at coordinate 6,807 of DATHIE010000700.1, forward strand.
TGCCCTTCACTATAGCATCTGCGCGCTTGCCGTGAAAATTGATCCTCTCCTGGTTCTCCTTGATGTTGCTGGCAAGTTCATTTATTGTTTGTTTGTTGCCGTTAGCTAGCTCATCCGTCAGCTCATCGATCAATTCAGCATTTACTTCAGAGAAATTGTTGACAAAATTCAACGGATTCTGAATTTCATGCGCGATTCCCGCCGTAAGTTCGCCGAGGCTTGCCATTTTTTCAGACTGGATAAGCTGTGATTGAGTTGCTTTCAGATCAGACAAAGCGATCTCCGTTTTCTCTTTTGCCCTGTTTAGTTCATCCTTTTGCTGGTTCAAGAGAACGATGGACTTCTGCTTTTGTCGATAATTTCTCACAAGAATTCCGATGATGATCAACAACACAAGAACTCCCGTCAAAAGACCAATCAGGCGGGCTTTGAATTGAAAGGCTGCATTCGCGGATTGAATTTCAAATTGTCTTTCCTTTTCATCCAACTCGTCGAAGTTCTCTAAACCAATGTTGACACTTTGCCTGTAAAGACTGTCCTTGTATGCCAAGGATCGACGGGTAAGCTTTATTGACTCGTTAATATCCTTGTCATGGTAAAATTTTCCCAGGAAATCATTGACTTCCGCATTGAAGGAGTAAGCATCGCTAGCGAGCGCGACGCGATTCGCTTCATCCGCGTAATACAAGGTGGAATCTTTCATGCCGAGTCTATCAAACACTTTCGCGATTGATAAATTCGCATTAAACTGGTGAGCATGAAAGGTGGCGAGTTGTTTGGCAAGCTTGAGGTAGTAAAGAGACGAGTCGTATTTTGTTTGACCCATAAAAATGTTGCCCAAGTTAAGAGCCGTATAGATAGTCATCCAAAAATGGTCGGCAGGAGCTTTTTCAAATCCTTTTAATGCCGAACGGCAAAGTATCAAAGCAGAGTCCAATTCATTTTTTTTCAGATATATTTCACCAATATTATTGACTTGGTAAGCAAACAAGTATTTTTCTCCGATTG
>DATHIE010000701.1:0-14723 GCA_035316905.1 Chryseolinea sp.
GTACCGACAGCAGTGAGAAAGGCAAACGTATGTGGGCGCGTGTAAAAGGAAAGACTGAAAACAGACTGATGCAGTTGCCTTTCAAAAAAGCGTACATGTTCAGACCTGGATTTATGAAGCCGACGGAAGGAATGAAAAATACTTTGAAGGGATATGGCTTCTTTTCGTGGATGTATCCCGCGCTGCGTTCCCTTTTTCCAAACTTCGTGTGTACACTTAAAGAGGTTGGAATTGCTATGATCAATACAGTCCGCAAGGGTTATTCGAAGCCGATACTTGAAGTTGCCGATATCGTTGCTCTTGCAAAGGGTTGAGTCCCCAGCGAGTGTCATTCAGAGCGGCTTCTCTTTTTTTTAAATCATGCGCATCAGCAATGGAGGCACAAGCTTATTTAATATAGCTGCACCCTATCGCGATCCCGATAATTATCGGGATGCCTAACGTAAGTCAATGGTTGGATGGTCCATGGATCAGAAATAACAAACAAACTCAAACCTTAAATGCAAGTAATGGTATTTGTGTGTGAATGGCCATTTTGCGTGTGACACTAGGGTTGTACAACTTCTCGATGAGGGTTCTCTTACGAGTGGAAAGGCAGAGCAAATCAACCGCAGAGTCCTGCAACACCGAGTCGAGTCCCATAAAAACATTATTGTCGGATATAATTTTGGATTTTATCCGGGGGAAATCTGTCGATTTTTTGATCTCATCCGTAAACTTGTCGATTTGGTTTTGTTCCTCCGCCAACTCGTCATCATCGTCCGCCCTCGTCACGTGCAAGTAGGTGATGGTTCCATTTAGTTCGCGCGCCATTTCGGTCAGGACCTTAGCTGATTTCCAATCACCAGCGGCGTAGTCGGTAGCAAAAAGAATATTCCTGGGTGCATAGGGCCTTGTCGGCATAGGAATCGCAAGAACGGGGCAAGCCGCTTTTTCGATGATTTCGGCTGTGTGGGTTCCAAGTATTGCCTTGTCGATGGAACTCATCCCCTGAGTGCCCATCGCGATCATATCAGTGTCTTTTTTTGCGCACGAAATTATGACGTCGGCGATTGTGCCGGACTCAACTATGGTATCCCATTTAACGGATGAATAACGTTCGCCCAAGGAGTCTATTAAGGACTGGAGCTTTTCGACATTTTGAGTCTTATTCGATCCGGCTTGATTATGAACATGCAACAATCGAATGTTCGCTTTTAAAGTCCGCCCGAGCTCCGCGGTGTATTTTAACGCCACATCGGAAGCAGTTGAAAAATCTACCGGTACAAGGATATTTTTCATGACTTTTTTTTACAATATAAAGAACACTCAAAACATTTGGTTGATTTTGTGATTGGGAGATTGAATTGTGGATAATTAGAACTTGCATTAAAGTCCCCTTCAGGGGATTTAGGGGTAGGGTTTAACCGATAGAACTCCAGTCCTTGAGCATTGACTTTTTGATTGTTGAGTGTTATTCGGCGTAAGACAGTCGCAAATACCGGATTGTAATTGCCTCGGAAAACACTCAACACTCAATATATCAACAATCAACACTCAAATATATTCGCTTTTAGAACTTGCATTAAAGTCCCCTTCAGGGGATTTAGGGGTTTTTGAAATAGTACCCATTCTGGTACCTTTCAAATGATTCAAATGAAACTAACCTGTCTAACAATATGCTGTATATGGTCATTGAACATTTTCGTCCCGGCAAGGTAAAGGAAATGTATAAGCGATTTGATGAGCGAGGCCGAATGGCACCTGAAGGTGTAAACTATGTCAACAGCTGGATTGACCATGACGTCAAAACGTGTTACCAGATTATGGAAAGTCCTTCAGAGGAAAAATTGAAAGAGTGGACCAGCAAGTGGGAGGACCTCGTCGACTTTGAAATTATCCCCGTAATCACATCCGCTGAGGCAAGAGCAAAAGTTCTTGCTGGCTGAGTTGTCGAAACTAGTCACGAGGCGTGCATTTAATACAATGGTCAGGCATCCATTTGTGTCATCCCTACGGGATTTGATTAAACCGTGAAATGTTTTTCTACCAATATATTGTCCCTATGGGACAAAGTGCATTTGCATCCCGCACCAAATTTTCAACCAATAAGAATAAGTCATCACGTCCCATCAGGGACAAAATATTCGTAGTGCATTAAAGTCCCCTCCAGGGGATTTAGGGGTTTTAACCGATGGAAGTCATTCCTTGAGTGTTGTCTTATTGAGTGTTGATTGTTGAGTGTTATTCTTCCAAGATTGTCGTCCATGCCGGAAGCATATCGATTCAAAAAAACACTCAACACTCAATATATCAACAATCAACACTCAAGTATATTCGCTTTTAGAACTTGTATTTAAGTCCCCTTCAGGGGATTTAGGGGTGGTCAAACATCCCCTCGCATTATCCGATACATAAAATCAAACCCGATCCCCGTCGATAGCATCCTTTCTTTTTTGTTTTGAAGGAGTTGCTGGGTCCAATCAACAAATCCGCCGTCGCCTATCTCGTAAGTCTTGCCTTTAACATGGATGTCTACCTTATATTGAATGCCTTTGTAGTAGTCGATTTCTTTTTCCGGTGACTTGATGATTTCGATGGATAATTCCGGGTGTTTTCCTATGACAAATTCTTTCACTTGCTCAGCGAGCCTTTCACTTGAATCATAGCCATTCTTACGGCAAAGGAACCTGAAGCTGATATCATCGACTTTGTAGTAATTGATATACAATTGCTTCATCGCGATTATATGCTGAAGCAAGGCTTCCTTTTCGAATGAAAAACTCCCCCTATCAATGCCTGCAGTAACAAGACAGGCGATCTTAAAATGCGGGGTAAATCCCTTTCCTGTGATCTGCTGCGTACGGATGTGGCGTTGTACGGTGGAAAAGCTGATCATATCCGTCCCGCTGGACAAACTTTCGTTTTGCTTTAGATCACAAATATGAAGTGCAATGGAATTTGTGGCATCCGCCAGAACTTCCGTGCCGCGCAATGCAGATAAGACCTTGTTCTGATCTGCTGTGGCCACGACCGAACACGATCCAAGAACTGAAACCGGTGAAAGTTCTATCGGTTCAAACGAAAGGCTGTTGAATAATTCGAGCACGTCAAGTTCCATCCGTTTCAGTTCCAGCACGGGAAGGTCGGCCGGCTTAACAAACCGGTTTGATTGATAGCGGTTGAGAAGTTGTGGCGGTGAAAGTTTTGATGAAGTATCGCTGAAGACGTCAAGAAGGATTGTATTTAGTTCCGTTCCTGTAAGGTCTTCGGTGAGAATGCGAAACAAATCGGGCTGGCCGATCCGTTGAAGGATTTTTTTTACGATTGCTGAATGCATAACCTCTAATATCGTGGACTAAACTTAAACTATTAAATTCTCGTAACCGTTGCAATAATTTGAAGTATTAGATTTTAAATACCGCTATCATGGTCCGAAACTATTTTGCCATTGCGCTCCGGAAAATACGACAGAGTCCGCTCTATGCGTTCATCAATATTTTCAGTCTCGCCATCGGCCTGGCGGCATGTATGGTCATTTATCTGTTCATCAGAGATGAACGAAGTTTTGACGCTTTTCATACGAAGAATTCTTCGATCTACCGGTTGGACGAAATCCAGAATTTCACAGGCACGAACCTGCAGAAAGTGGCATTATCCATGCCTGGAATGGGGCCATCGATGGTAACAGACTATCCCGAGGTAGTCACTTTTACCCGGTTCTGGGATCTTGGAAAAACATTATTCAAGCTGGACGAAAAGCAAGTGCTCGTGGACCTGGTGCGCGCGACGGACAGTACCTTCCTCGATATTTTTGACTTCCCTCTTCTCGTCGGTGATCACACGACGGCCTTGGATGAACCTCATACGATGATCCTTACCGAAAAAACAGCGTTGAAGTTTTTTGAGACTGTAGAATCGGCACTAGGAAAGTCTCTTAATGTTAGCAGTGAAGAATTCAAAATTACCGGTGTACTGAAGAATGTTCCCGAAAATTCTCATCTGCAGTTTGACGCGCTACTGTCCATGACAACGTTCACCCGTAGAGACGCGCAATTCAATCACAGATGGGGAGGCAATTTCTTGAACACCTATCTCATACTGGCTCCGAACACAGACATCAAAGCGCTCGAAGCAAAGTTTCCCGATTTCATGGTGCGTAATACGGGAAATGAGGATGTCAATAAGTACTATACTTTATTCCTTCAACGGCTGAACGACGTACACCTTGCTTCAACGGATATCGAGCACGACTACAACAACTACAGAAAATTCAATGGCAAATATCTTGATGTTTTCTTTATCGTCGGGGTTTTTATTCTGTTGATCGCCTGTGTAAACTTCATGAACCTCACTACGGCTCGGGCTTCTCACCGTTGGAAGGAGATAGGTGTTCGCAAAACCGTGGGCGCGGGAAAATTTCAGCTGTTCACTCAATTTATCTTCGAATCCATATTAATGTCGGTCGTTGCCCTGTGCATCGCTTTTCTGTTGGATATTGTTTTCATTCCTGTTCTGAATCGATTGATCGACCGCCAACTTTCAATGATCTCCCTTCTCGACTATCCCCTGGAAATGGCGTTGACTATTGGCATTACCCTCGGCCTAGGTGTTATTACTGGTATCTATCCGTCATTCTACATGACGTCGTTCGATCTTTCAAAGGTTCTGAAGGGTGGGGGAAAGGTGGAGGGTAGGTCGGTCTTTCGCGGCGCTCTAGTAGTCGTGCAATTCGGTCTGGCACTTTCAATGATTGTGAGCACGCTTATCGTGGTGCAACAATTATCCTTTATGAAGAACACGGATTTAGGTTTTGACAAGGATCAGATCATGCTCGTCTCGATGAACAAGGAAGCAAACGATAAGTTCGAAACACTTAAGAACGAATTGCTCTCCAACGCGAATATTATGGGGGTTACAGCCAGCGGTCAACGGTTAGGAAACAATTTCCATCAATGGGGCTTTAAGGTCAAGGCGGATACTGGAATAGTCGATATCACTCCATCCAATGTAAATGTTGAGTATGATTATCTGAAAGTCTATGGCATCAAACTGAAAGAAGGACGCGATTTTTCAAAAGCCGTGCCCACGGACAATGGAAAGGCGTTTATAATAAATGAATCTTTCGCCAGGGAGCTGGGGCTAAAAGAAACTGTCGGAACACCGGCGGGTCATGGTTCTTATCACAACGATTCATTGGGCTCGATAATCGGTGTAGTTGAGGATTTCAATTTTAATTCACTTCACTACAAGGTCAACACGCTTGCAATGGTAGTTCATGCGGATTGGAACTACGATGAGATGTCGATAAAGATTGATGCGCATAACACTAAGTCAGCGATAGCGACGGTGAAGTCATTGTGGGATAAACATGTTTCAAGTTATCCGTTTTCATATACATTCCTCGACGAACACTTCGCTCAGTTGTACAGGTCGGATCAACAAATGAGTTCAGTTGTCACAATAATGGCCGTCCTTGCTATTCTCATTTCGTGTATGGGATTATTTGGACTCGCGGCAATTACGACCGAGAAAAAAACGAAAGAGATTGGAATACGAAAAGTGCTTGGAGCGACTGAAGTTCAGATCACGAAATTATTGTCTAAAAATTTCGCGGTTCTTATAGGGATTTCATTTTTGATCGCAAGCCCGGCAACGTATTGGTTGTTATTCACATGGCTCCAGAATTTTGCGTATCGTATTACCATCAATCCATTGTGGTTTTTGGCAGGTGGCATTCTTGCGCTGTCGATCGCGTTACTGACGATCAGCTATCATACTGTTCGATCCGCAAGGGCAAATCCCGTAAAAGCTCTCCGATATGAGTAGTTTTTGAACCGCGGGAATAAATGATCCAGAGAGGGGAACTTAAATTTGAATGCTGCCCTTATCTTACTGAGTATCATTACGATGCTTTCATAATCGAGGCGTCCGCGTTGCTCCAAATGGCCGGAGATCAGAGATATCTGCCCCATTCATACAACCTGTCCCAAGAGAATTGTAGAAAAAATTATAAATTTCTATACACAATAAATCGGGGAAGGACCCTTTATTATATAGTGACATAGGCCCGGGAAGCGGGATTAAACTGAGTTACCAATGTCCATACGGGTTATCATCGGCGTTATCCTCATCTGTACAGCCTGCCAGGGTGGTAGAATCCCATGCCCGAAAATCAAAACTGTAAAGCTTCAAAAACACTATCGCCCTTCTCCATCCGCTCTTTCGGCAAAGGCAAATCAGGAAGAAGCTGAAAGCGAACGGAAAGATGTTAAGTTAAATGACGTTCGTTTTATCCAGAATGTTTCCGTTGAAGAGTGGGATTGTCCTAAGCCTGGTTCAAAACACTATATGCCGAAATCGATTAAAGAAAATATCAAGAGAAACAAGAAAAAGATCGAATCCGACTTCAAGAAACAACAGGCCGACTCACTTCGCATGGATAGTGGCCTGCGCTGATCATCCACTTAACGTTTAATAGTACTCTTACCTTTGTTCAGTTCCTTTTTCGATGAACTGAACTCAAACAAAGCGCGGTTCTTAGAATCTGTCGTCTTCTTTAGTATCCTTCGCGATAGTATGACGCACTCGTTTCCTTTCGTACTGTCTTCCAGAGCGCTTGCTTCACCATCATATAACTACGCACATGGAATGGGTTTTGCAAACCAAATAACGACTGGTGAAAGCTCACGCGAAGGATCTGTCGGAAAATTAAACAGTGCCAATAAACGAGTTCGCTGTTGACGTTGATTAGATCCTTGGCGGGAGTGTACGCACTTTGTCTGTAAACGCGTGCCTCCATTTCAAGCAGGCAAGCTTTAGCAAATGAGAATGAGCTCTAGAAGACAGCGCTCAAGGGCTTCCCATGCCCACGATTAACTTCTAACTTCTAAATACTTACTACTTACTACTTACTACTTACTACTTACTACTTACTACTTACTACTTACTACTTACTACTTACTATTTCTTCACATTCGCCTTATCCATCACATCCTTCAGCTTCACGCGACCGCCTTTGCGTTTCGATTCATCGGCCGCTTCCATAAAGGCGTATATCTCAAGCGTTTCAGCATCATCGATAGGCGATTGTTTGGATTTAAAAAAGGCTGCGATTTTTGCTGCTAAAGCTTCATAACCTTCAAAACGCTCAAGCACGAGATTACCATCTGTTCCGAATGCAATTCCGCCGTATTCATGCTTGCCTTCGCGTGTGCCTCGGAAAGTACCTACGCGTCCATCGCTCCACTGTCCGATAACAATATCAGTGGTCGGTGTATTGTACCGCATAACGCTTTCACACCCCTTGCCCATAAGTGTGAACAAGATCTCTACGCCGTGAATGCCATACCAAAATAGATCGGGGTGATGTGGCTCAAGTGTAGCCGGGCTAAAGGTATCTGCGGCGAGAACCTTTCCGATCTTGTTTTCATAACGTACCTGCTGGGCGCTATTCATGTAACGGAGAGAGGAGCACGAAAAGATCGGAACATTTTTCTTGCGGGCCGCATCATAGATGGCGATCGCATCGGTTAATGAAGCAGCGACGGGTTTGTCGATAAACATCGGCTTGCCCGCTTCAATTACCATGAGTGCTTGTTCTTTATGCAGGCGGCCATCATTGGTCTCTAGCAGAACTACGTCAACCTTTTTTAACAAGCTTTGGATAGAATCCGCAATTTCCACACCCATCGCTTTCACTTCATCGGTGTACTTCGGTATCCGCGAAACACTGCTTTCGATATCCTTGCTTCCATGAGGGTAGGCTGTCACTACTTTGAAACCCTGAAATTCCGGTTTGCTATTTTCAACATTGAAGATCTTCGTAAAGGCTGGGGAGTGAGATGTGTCAAGACCGATAATCCCGATCCTGATTGGCGCCGCTTGGTAAGCGTTAGCGGTGAATACTCCTGTCATCCCTAATGCTGTTCCCGTTGCCAGGGATTGTCTGATAAAGTTACGTCTGTTCATATCTTTGATTTAATCAAATTACCGGTTCCCAACCTTTTTCATACTGACGACCCCACAAACCCGCTGCTTCTGAGTCGTTCTTAATGTGTCCGTTTTGAGGATCGCATACTAACGATCTGCCTACACGATAGGAAATGTTTCCAAGGTGTCCAAGCAGCACACTCTTGTAGGAGTCGGAATAAGGTGAATTTAAAGGTTTATTGGTTTCAAGGCCGTCAAGGAAATTTGCAAAGTGATCCTTATCAAGGTCAAATCCGGCGCCAGTCTGATCGACTGCGGTGTTTGTAGTGCCGTCAGCCTGCTTGATTAATTCGCCTTTGTTATTGAATATCTTATATGAATTGTCCTTCAGTTCCAATGTTCCCTGCTCGCCGTGAAACGAAACGCCGGATCCCATATCATTTATACCTCTCTGGTTACAACTTCTTCCTTCCCACAGAATTGTTTTTCCGCCTTCAAAGTCGAACGTAGCTACTTGCGTATCGGGTGTTTCCCAGTCGTCTTTGTATTGATAACGTCCGCCGCCGGAATAAACCTTGGTGGGATAACTTACATTAAGTCCCAGTCTTGCCAGGTCAATGAAGTGCGTTCCGTTGTTTACGATTTCGCCCGTGCCCCAATGCCACCGCCAATGCCATTGATAGTGAACCACGTTGTCGAGGAATGGTTTTCTCGGCGCCGGCCCTTGCCAAAGCTCGTAGTTTAGCCACGAAGGAACAGGTGTCTCTTTTCCTTTTCCAATAGTCGGGCGTGTGTTAGTATACCATGCTCTTGCATAATAAACTGGGCCAATAACTCCACTGTGGAGTGATTGAATAGCCTCCCGTACGCGCGGCCATGACCTCCGCTGATTGCCCATCATTACGACCTTGTTGTATTTGGTCGCAGCCTGAATAAGAAGTTCTCCTTCCGCGGGGTTGTGACTTCCCGGTTTTTCAACATAAATATGTTTGCCAGCCTTCAGTCCAAGTATCGCAGCGGGCGCATGCCAATGATCGGGAGCAGCTATGGTTAATACGTCTACAGATTTATCGTCAAGCGCCTGGCGGAAGTCAGTGATACCTTTTGGCTTTGACTTTTGTCCTGCTTTCATTACCCGGTCAATTCCTGACGCAACCGCACGTTCGTCTACATCACAGATATATGCGACGTTTGCTTTCTCCTGTCGTGCAAATCCGCTGGCATGCTCACCGCCTCTCGAATTAAGGCCCATGATGGCAACATTGTATTTGTCTTTAACAGGATATGATGACAAGATGTTGAACCCATGCGCAGAGGTTGCGAGGCCGAGACCCGCGCTACCTGCAATTGCTGATTTCAAAAATCTTCTTCGGTTCAGATCGTTTTTCATAGGAATGAATTCTTTGCTTGATATAACAATCTAGTAAATCGGTTGAATTGTTACACCTCCATTGGTATAAAACCTGATGATACGGTACGATCGAGTTTTGCTCTTTTTGAAAGGGGCGCTTCAGGGCTAAGGCCCTAGATCAGTATGTCTCACTCTCTCCCATAAATGGCGGAGTTACAGACCTACTGGTAGCTTAAAGATACCATCGCACAACATTAACTCCGCCTTTTAAGGCGGAGCATGATGCTCATATGTATACAGGCTTTAGCCCTGAATCGCCGCGGACGCACACACTGTATTTAGTGCTACTCACTTAAATGGATAAATAATCTGCTTCCAAAACGTCCTTGGGAATTTTTCATCCCCTGAAAACCCCAACTTCTCATCACGGCCGCTACGGGGTATGTATGCCGTTTTAAATAAGTAATCCCATATACTCAGGCTTATTCCAAAGTTCACCCCGTACCTGCCGGGCAGTGCTTTCGCGTGATGCCATATGTGCATAGCTGGGTTATTCAGCAGATATTTAAGCGGACCATAAGTCATGTAAAGATTGGAATGATTCAAATGACCAATAGCCACAGCGATAATATGGATCACAAAGAAATCCTGTAATCCAAAACCGATCATCGCGAGTGGGATATATTGAAGTGTCTTATAAAGTATCGTTTCCATCCAGTGAAAACGGAAATGTGCGGAGAATCCCATCTCTTCAACGCTGTGATGAACTTTGTGAAACTCCCACATCCACGGCACGCGATGTAATGCGCGATGAATGTTCCACTGGATGAAGTCGGCGATAACAAACATCAAGAGAAGTTTGGCCCATGCAGGCCAACTTTGAATTTCAATAGCTACTACGTTCTTCAATCCAAATAATCCTATGAAGTCATTGAAGAGGTTGACAGCGACGTTGGAGATAGCATTGTAGGCAACCAAAGAGAATAAAAAGAAGTTGAAAAACATGTAGAACCCATCCAGCCAGAAGTCCTTGCGGAAAATTGGTTGCCCTTTGCGCCACGGAACGATGACCTCCAGCAACCAAACTGTCAGCGAAAGACCGACCAGCCACCAGAAATAATTATGCCATCCCGGATATGCTATTTCATTGACGAGGTAATTCCAATAACCGTAGTAAGAATCTATTATGATCTTAAAGTACTTTTCCACCGTCGATGAAATATTGATAGCCGTTGTAAAGATATTAACAGAATTTTATAATAGCATGTTGGAAATGTTTATGGCGTCCATTCCACTGAAGAATGTTATCGAAGTCTGAAATAGATGGTTTCATAGAACGGGGGTTTATTAAACTTGACGACGCTTTTCCATCGGAACTTGCATCGTTGGGTCGTGAAATCCTTTGGAAGGATATGCCTTGCGATCCCGACGACAGGTCAACCTGGACTCTTCCAGTTGTTCGTCTCGGTGATTATGCTCACGAACCATTTAGGCGCGCGGTGAATACCCGGATTCTTCATGAAGCATTCGATCAACTTGTTGGCAAAGGTCGATGGCTGCCAAGAGGTAGTTTGGGAACTTTCCCCGTTCGATTTCCAAGTGATCAGATTGCAAACGACACAGGGTGGCATGCGGATGCCAGCTTTCAGGGCAACGATGGGTCATGGCGACTTAATGTTGTGTCTAAAGGAAGAGCGCTGCTAATGCTCTTCTTATTTTCTGATATCGGTCCGGACGATGCGCCCACCCGCATTCTTGTAGGATCACACCTGGATGTGCCGCCATTGCTTCAGCCTTATGGCGAAGAAGGTTTATCGTTTATTGAACTCGCGCAAAAACTTACGACGACATTAAATCGCGATGTTGAGTTTGCTACCGGAAAAGCCGGCACTGTTTTTCTCTGCCATCCATTCCTTATTCATGCTGCACAGGATAATATAGTTGGGTCTCCACGTTTTCTTGCGCAACCTGTACTTCTACCTGCTGAGCCATTAAGGTTGAACCGGCAGGATAAGATGTATTCGCCTGTTGAAATCGCCATCCGGAATGGTCTTGGGATGAGTTGAAGCGGAGGAGATTTTTTAATACTCTATTATCTCAACTTTGCGTATATCGATCGGGTGGCTATTGGATTGAATTGAAATGTAGCCGGCCTTTATTATTGCGTTGTCAGCGGTTGCGAATTTTTTCCCAAACTCATGTTTTGGGTCATACCTGGGGTTTTCGAATTTCAGGATCTCTTCACCGTTGACATAGTGCGCGATCTTGCCATCCTTCACATCGATTTCGAGCGTTACCCATTGATCACCATGGAATGTTTTCTTGACATCGGGCGGTGTACAGAATGACTTGTTCTTTTCTCCCTTTATTTCTACACTAGTGCCTGGGGTGCAAATTTCTCCCGTTGGCCGTTCATCCGTACCGTTGCCGCCATGAAGGTTGTATTCAATGCAGACGGGAAAAGACTGTTTCAACTCAATCGTTGCGGGATCCTGACCGTGATACTGAACGCCGCTGTCACGGTATCCCCATGTTGGAGCGCCTGGTGCTGTTTCTCCGACAAACCTGTATTCTACCTTGAGGCGATAATTCGAGAGCTTCTTGTCAAAGTAGAGGGCACCGAACCGGCTATTGAAGTTTTCGCCGTATTGGTCGTATCGAATGCTTAGGATGCCATTTTCGACCCGAAAAGTATTACCGAAATTTTCTCCTAAGGGGAAGCCGGCAATTTTCATTTTCCATCCTGCGAGATCTTTGCCGTTGAACAGTGATTTCCATTTTTGATCCTTCAATCCGGCGTTTTCCCTTTCAGAAAAAGAGAGCAGCAAAACAGGCAGTATAATAAGGAGTGATTTTACGTATTTCATGAGGTACTGTATTATTCCCTAAAGTAAGAAAACTGGAGGGAGTTGGCTGCTATAATTCGAAAAATCCTCGTTTTTGGGCCGTTTAAAGGCCAAAATATATTGTTCAAAGCCTGGTTTCCTGCGTAAGGTTTCGTGAATAAACCACGTGAAATTACTCGTCCCGTGTAGCGGGAACAAAGTTGTGAAAATAATAGTCAGGTATTTCTCAATCAGCCAATTGCATGAACGTGCCGGCCTCACGCTGGCAGAGGGGTGCTGATTCATAGCGTTTTTCGTATTGCTTCTCTGGTTTCTTAATTAACTCTAACTATAAACAAAGCTGACAAATGTTTAATCTAATCCCTAAAAGGACGATCGCGATGGCGATTGCCGCCGTTTTCTTTTTGATAGTATTTCTCACGTTGAACCCTTTTTCATGGAATGACGCTGGTAACCGTACCGTTGTAGAACGAACGACTGGTGAGCAGATCGTTCAGTTCGCGCCGGGTATCTTTTACGCTGGTTTCTTCGCAAAGGAGAAGGAATGGCCTAATCAGATTTCTGTTACCTATCAGGAAAATGCAAGTAAGCTTGAAATGGAAGATAATGGCATCGAGGTAGGTCAGATCATGATCCGTTTCAGTGATGCTACTACTGCTAATGTAAAGGGTATTACGCAGTTCATCCTGCCTTCGGACGAGAAAGAGATGATCCTTATTCACAATACGCACCGTACGCCTGCGTCGTTAGTGGGCAAAAGGCTTGCTCCCTATACTAAAGAGTGTTTGCAATCTTCAGCTCAATTGATGAGCAGTGAAAAACACTACGGCGGTGGACGCGCTCAAATGGCTCAGGATTTTATGGACCAATTGAAAGAAGGTGTGTATCTCTTAAAAACAGAAGAGCGGCAAGTTTATGATTCACTTCAAGGTGAAAAGAAGAGGATCTATCAAACAGAAGTTCAGATAGATGTAAAGACTTCTATGCCGAAGAGAAAGCTTTCTTCTATAAAAGAGTATGGTATTACTGTAGCTGATGCCGCCATCACGGATGTTGACTATGAAGATAAAGTAGACCAGAAGCTGGTTAAAATTATCGACGCTGTAACAAAATCTTCTATTTCGAAGCAGGAGTTAATGACAGCTCAACAACAGACATTAACGGCTAAAGCAAAAGGTGAACAGGCGCTGGTGGAAATTGAGTATCAGCAAAAACAGGAACAAACCCGTCAGGTGGTTGAAGCGGAGACTAAAGTAAAAGTTGCCGAGCAGGACAAACTTCAGCAAAAGATAGCCTACGAAGGTGCGATACTTGAAGCTAAGAAGATAAAAGAGCTGGCTGATGCACAGGCCTATTCAAGATCGAGGATAATGCAAGCCGACGGTGCGTTGGAAATGAAGCTTAAGGCTCAAGTGGAAGTTCAGAAGGTGTGGGCGGAAGCGTTCAGCAAGTATACCGGTGCCATTGTACCTCAATTCCAAACGGGTGGAAGCGCAACAAATGGCGCGCTGAACTTTATGGACATCATGACCGCAAAAACTGCCAAGGATTTTGCGCTTGACTTGAAAAATAAATCGAATTAACCGTTGGCTGTATCTAGGGGCTGCTCTTGTGGGGGCGGCCCTTTTTATTTTAGATACAGATTCTTAATAATATTGAGATGGTGAAGTTCATGTCCCGCGATGTGATATCCTAATGCACGCACCGTTGCTTCATTGTTGTTAGCAATTCCCCTGAGAAGCAACACATCATCCGAAAAGCTGTCAAACAACGTCATCGTTGACATCCGCACAGCTTCGTACTCCTCCAAAATACTTTCAATGGTTCTCTCATTTGCTTTTGAATGAAATGCAAAGGGATCCTGGTCAAACCCCGGAAGTTCAGTTTTGTCATTGCGGGCAAAGCGCAACGCCCGATAGCTATAAATACGTTCGTCGTCAATGATGTGGACCAGAATTTCTTTGATCGTCCATTTGCCCTCTTCATACCTGTAGAGATGTTTGTCAGGCGGCGACGATAGAACCAGCTTTGTTGCTGTCTGTAGATTGTTCCAAAGGTGGGTAAGAAGCCGGCCATCGGATGGGATAAGATCGATATACATGGAAGCGTACGGAGGAAATTCCCCGGCTGCCGGTTTTTGGATGATATGGTCAAGGTTCATTGCGAGATTATTCTGTGATGTAATTTAAGCACGCAGATTGGCTTCAAACCGTTGATACCTAAAATGACTTTTGAATTTCCTTCCGAATGTGTAACATTGACACATTCAAGAAAACACGCAACCTATGAAAAGATTGTTTATCGCTTGTTGTTTTGCTGCAATTCCCCTGGTGATGAATGCGCAAAAAACCGCGGCGCCGCTCCCGATAACCGTCGGCACGGATATCGCCGTAGTATCTACTGAACAAGGCAAGGTGCGAGGCTATATTCATAATGGCACGTATACATATAAAGGAATTCCGTACGCACAAGCGAAACGCTTCCAGCAACCGACAAAGGCGGCATCGTGGGAAGGCGTAAGAAGCTCTCTTACTTACGGACCGGTTTGTCCATTGGTTACTCCCACAACACAAGTAAATGATGAAACCGAATTTCCATTTCATCACGATTGGGGA